>NZ_JADPKE010000064.1:0-1003 GCF_023073795.1 Bradyrhizobium sp. 159
TGTGCATGTTCACTAATTCGCTGATTGGATCGCTCCAGCGGAGGACGATCCGATGCGCGACAACAGCTATGACCGGACGATTGAGCGCAACTATCTGCAGAAGTGGCGTTTTCTGATCCCGGAGTATGAGGCGGTGAAGGCTGGACGATCGCCATTGTTCAACCGGGTCGGCGACTTCTATCGGCACCACGGGACCTGCTCGCAGACCTTCCGCAAGTATTACAATCGCTATCTGCAGAGCGGCGATGAAGCGGACCTGCTGCCGCGGCGGCGCGGCCCGAAGTGGCGGGAACGGCGCGAGCCGGAAGGGATCGAGGCGGAGATCGTCGCCCATCGCAAGCGGGGGATGAACCGCTATGAGATTCATGCGGTCTTGCGCGAGACGCGCGACACGGTACCTTCGCCGATCACGATCTATCGGGTGCTGAGGCGCTACCGCTTGAACCGCCGCACGCCGGCGATGCGCGAGGAGAAACGCCGTATTATCAAGGACAAGCTCGGGGAGCTGGGCCACGTCGATCTGCATCAATTGCCGCGCGATATGTTCCTCGCGCCACCCCCAGTCACGGCCTACATCATCAGCCTGATCGACAGCTGCTCGCGTCTGGCCTGGGCCGAGGTCCTAACCTCCAAGAAGGCGCTGCCGGTCATGTTCAAGACCCTGAAGATGATCAATACCCTCAACCTCACTTACGGGCTCGTCTTCCAGGAGATCCTATCCGACAACGGCGCCGAGTTCGCTGCCCGCACTAAGCCGGACGAGCATCCATTCGAGGCCATGCTGCTCGAGCTTGGCATCAAACACCGCTACACCCGGCCCTATCGGCCACAGACCAATGGCAAGGTCGAACGCTTCTGGCGCACCCTCGATGACGACGTCATCGACGGCGCGACCTTCGACAATCTCGACCACTTCGCCAACGAACTGTTCGACTATCTCGTATACTACAACAACCACAGACCCCATCAGGCCTTGGCAGGACAAACTCCCAAGGCCTTCGCC
>NZ_JADPKE010000110.1:0-996 GCF_023073795.1 Bradyrhizobium sp. 159
TCGTAGCGCCGGCTGACCAGTTGGAAGAACAGATGCGCCGCGTCAGGTTCAAGCGGCAAGTAGCCGAGTTCGTCGACGATGAGCAGCTTTGGCTTCGACAGCGCGAGCAGTTTCTCGTCCAGGCGTCGCTCGCCGTGCGCCTTGGCAAGGCCTGCGACCAGCGTCGTCGCAGTGGTGAACTGCACGGTGTATCCGGCCAGGATCGCCTCTCGCCCGAGAGCGATCGACAAGTGCGTCTTACCTACGCCTGGCGGGCCGAGCAGCAGCACGTTCTCTCCGTTGGCTATCCAACGTGATGCGGCCAGGTCGCGGATTTGCTTTGGGTCGATCGATGGCTGCGCTTCGAAGTCGAAGCCCGCAAGCTCCTTCACGGCCGGGAAGTGTGCGAGCTTCAGCGCCATCTCGATGCGGCGATGATCCTTGCGCGCGATCTCGCGCTCGCACAGCAGGATCAGCGTCTCACGCGCCGACAGGTTCGCGCGCGCCGCCTCGTCGAGCAGGCTGTCGAGCTGGTCGCGAATGCCGGAGAGCTGCAATCGCGCCAGCATGGCGTCTAGCGGATCGGTTGTTGCTTCAATTACCTTCGTTGCCCGTGCCATCAGAAGCTTCCTCCGATCACGGCTTCGTATTCGGCAAGAGGACGCAACAACGAGGGCGGTGGAGACGATCCCGGTACCGTCGCCGCAGCAATCTCCGGCCGGCGGACCGCGCCGTTGCGACCAGCAACACCATCGAGATGGGCAAAGTCGATGATCCGCAGCCGGCGACCCTCCGATAGCTTGTGCACTGCTACCTGGTGCAATCCATGGCGGATCCGCACTTCGCCGGCCGCGATCGTTACCGCCACGCGCTCGCCAATCAGGCGCCACGGTACCGAGTAGCTGTTCGTGTCGATCTCGACGGCGCAATCATTGCCGACGACGCGGGTCAGTTCACGCAAGGATCCGAACGAAGGCTGCCCGCCGAGCGGCTTCAACCGATGTATCTCGTCGCGCG
>NZ_JADPKE010000021.1:0-166864 GCF_023073795.1 Bradyrhizobium sp. 159
GTCGATCATCACCTTCTTGGCGCGACCGAGCATGTTGAGCGTGACGTTCTCGAGCTTGATGCCGAGGTCTTCCGAGATCGCCTGGCCGCCGGTCAGGATTGCGATGTCCTGCAGCATGGCCTTGCGGCGATCGCCGAAGCCCGGAGCCTTGACGGCCGCGACCTTCAGACCACCGCGCAGGCGGTTCACGACCAGGGTCGCGAGGGCTTCACCTTCCACGTCCTCGGCGACGATGATCAGCGGCTTGCCGGTCTGCACCACGGCCTCGAGCAGCGGCAGCAGCTCGTTCAGCGAGGAGAGCTTCTTCTCGTTGATGAGGATATAGGCGTCGTCCATCTCAACGCGCATCTTGTCCGCGTTGGTGACGAAGTAGGGCGAGATGTAGCCGCGGTCGAACTGCATGCCCTCGACCACGTCGAGCTCGGTCTCGAGCGACTTGGCTTCCTCGACGGTGATCACGCCCTCGTTGCCGACCTTCTTCATGGCGTCGGAGAGGAACTTGCCGATCTCGGCGTCGCCGTTGGCGGAAATGGTGCCGACCTGGGCGATTTCGTCGTTCGAGGTAACCTTCTTGGAGTTCTTGACGAGGTCGGCGACCACGGCTTCCACGGCCAGGTCGATACCACGTTTCAGGTCCATCGGGTTCATGCCGGCGGCAACCGACTTGGCGCCTTCACGAACGATCGCAGCGGCAAGCACCGTTGCGGTGGTGGTGCCGTCGCCGGCCGCATCGGCGGACTTGGAGGCGACTTCGCGCACCATCTGCGCACCCATGTTCTCGAACTTGTCGTCGAGCTCGATCTCCTTGGCGACGGTGACGCCGTCCTTGGTGATGCGGGGAGCGCCGAACGACTTGTCGAGCACGACGTTGCGGCCCTTGGGGCCGAGCGTGACCTTTACCGCGTTGTTGAGAATTTCGACGCCGCGCAACATGCGGTCGCGGGCGTCTACGCCGAACTTGACTTCTTTGGCTGACATGTGGGTTTTCCTGAATGTTTTACTTGGTCTCACCCTTGGCGACGCCCAGCAGGCGCTCCTCAGGATGAGCGGTGCGAGCGATGGTTTAGGCGGCCTTCTTCTTGGCGGACGCGTCCGTGAGAACGCCCAGGATGTCGCTCTCCTTCATGATCAACAGCTCTTGGCCGTCGATCTTGACCTCGGTGCCTGACCACTTGCCGAACAGGACGCGGTCGCCGACCAGGACGTCGATCGGGATCAGCTTGCCACTCTCGTCGCGGCCTCCGGGGCCGACGGCGATGACTTCACCTTGCGAAGGCTTTTCCTTGGCAGTGTCCGGAATGATGATGCCGCCAGCGGTCTTTTCTTCTGCGTCGATGCGCTTGACCACGACCCGGTCGTGAAGCGGACGGAATTCCATACAGATCTCCTAAGCATTTACACGCGTTGAAAATTTCACGATTGCTAGCAATCGCTGCCTGCGAGTGCCAATGCAGGCGCAGCTGAAATAGGACCGATTTTTTGGGGAACAAGTGTTTGTAGCAGGAAAATCGGCTGGGCCCGCGGGATCTCTGTGGGGCTGCCCCAAATCACCTCTTCGAGTTTGCCGCCGAGCGTCGTTCTTCTTCTGAGTGAGTCGTATGGCTCTGTCTCTCGACCTAATGTCATGTTCAATTCCTCTGCCCTAAATTCGAGATGGTAAAGGCCCGCCGATCTGGTGCCGGTTCAAATGAGAATCGTCGGCTGATTTCGTTCTAAGATTGCGATGCGTTTAGAACCTAACGCGGAGGTCGGGAATTGGAGGTATCGCTCCGCTTGATCGATGATCCGATACTCAGCAACTCGAGGCCAGGCAACGCTGGCTGCGAGAGCTAGCGCAGATCGTTCGGCACCTCGTCCAGTATCAGATCACCTTTGCGCGCCGAAGTCGCTGCTGGGCGGATCGCCCGTGCTCCAGACAGCGTGCGCGCCGATGCCCCGGTTTGCGCGAAAGGGCATGCCGGCATCGCGATAGGTCTATATGCGCAAACAGCTCGCCAAACTGTCCGGCGGCCATGACCTGGCCAAGGCGTTCAACTAAATCCTGAAGCGATGGGCGAGCTGTGAAGACGCCGGTGGCGGCGTGCTGATCAATACCGGAGTCAGCGTAGTTGTGATCTCGACAGGAACAAGAGCTGCACGGAATCTCCGCCCGGTCGCCCCTGGTGCACTTGTCGAAGCCTGGTGAACAGCAGGCTGTGAGCCACCCCGTACCGGCGCGCGACGCCGCAGACCGTCTCGCCAGCCTGCAAGGTCCATCCGACATGACGAACCTTCTCGTCGCAACTCCATCGCCGCCGACCTTCGGCGCCGAACACATCGACTTGCATTCGCCACGTGACCTTAAAGCTAGACTTAAGATGCTGCCTTGTGCTTTGGGCGCGTCTTTAGCTTTGGAGCTTGATAGGATTCATGTTGGACATCGTACACATACTGTGCGCCTCGGATTACCTGCGACACAACCGAGTCGTCCGAAAAGTCTCACACGACAAGCTATCTAAGGCGCTTGAATCGCACCTTACGTCAAAATGTGACGTATCGAAATAGGCGGCGACAGGCTTCGGTACCCGAAGCCCGTCCGAACGAGTGACATAGAGTGCAAATGTCCCAAATCCTAGGCTCATGCAAGATGAGCCCGGTCATCAGCGACTGTCGTGAAGCTCGCTGTGGCTGGTTCATAGAAACGCGCGTCCGACAGATGCGCTTGGCTCACCGCCGGATGGTAAGACGCCGCTCACATTGGGCACAGGCGCGGATATGACGCGGGTTGTCCCCCGGAAGAGCGGGGCTGCGGGAAAGCCGGCTGCCCGGGTCTGTCAGCGGAAAGTCAAATGGTCGCGCTACTCGAGCACGATCATAAGACTAGGGCACGTTGACTGGCGGCATGGACGCGGTCAGCCGCGGCACAAAGCCATCTTGGTGTCGGCCGCGTGCCGCCAACACTATTGTAAGCGCCACAAAAACGATCAGAAGTCCACGCATTCCAAAGAATTACCCACCAATTCCATCGCAATTATGAAACGGCTGACAGCTGATGCGCTTGCTCTAAGCTCGCCGCGAAAATGCCGCCGCGTTCAATGCAGGCTGTTAGGCTTGCAAAGTCGAAAAGATAGGCCCACTCAGTCGCCAAAATCAATATTCCTTGTATTTCCGAGTAAGTCTGCGAACCGGGTGGTCACGCTTGAAAAATGCACCGCGTGCGTATGATGTCCTTGTGGCGGTAAGACGTGGTCCGCTACGAAGCCGATCTCGCGATGCCAGCCCATGCACCGGTAAATTCCGGCATAGGGAGCCGTGGCTCCTCGCTCATGATTCTGGTCAAATGGCTCGCTGTTAGACTCGCGCAGATAACGCCCGTTCTTATAGACCGCGATTCGTCATCTCTCGATCGGCTAGCTTAACTTTGCCTAGAGCGTTTCATTGCTTAATTGAATCGGAGGGGATTCCGGTTTTTGGCGGTTTGTGATTCAAGATGCTGACTGGATTGGAGGCCAGCATCGCATGACCCGACCTCTTTCCCTGGATCTTCGCGAGCGTGTGGTGGCGTCTGTTTTGGCGGGCGAGAGCTGCCGGTCTGTGGCGGGACGGTTTGGTGTTGCGGTCTCGTCGGTTGTGAAGTGGTCCCAGCGCCAGCGGGCGACGGGCTCGGTTGTGCCCGGCAAGATGGGCGGGCATCGCAAACCTGTGCTTGATTCGCACCGCGCCTTCATCGTCGAGCGGATCACTCAGACGCCGCACCTGACGCTACATGGTCTGAAGGCGGAACTGGCAGCCCGCGGGGTCAAGGTCTCGCACAACGCGGTCTGGCTGTTCCTGCGCCGGGAAGGGCTTCGGTTCAAAAAAAACACTGTTCGCCCTCGAACAGGCTCGCGCCGACGTCTCTCGTGCGCCAGCGCTGGCGATCCTGGCAGGCCGGGCTCGATCCGGGCCGGCTCGTCTTCATCGATGAGACCTGGATCAAGACCAACATGGCCCCTTTGCGGGGCTGGGGCCCCAAAGGGGCTCGCCTGCGCGGCTTCGCGCCGCACGGTCACTGGCGCACCCTCACATTCCTCGGCGCGCTCCGCCATGACCAACTCACGGCGCCCTGCGTCTTCGACGGCCCGATCAACGGCGAATGCTTCCGCGCTTATATAGAGCACCTGCTCCTGCCAACTCTGCGCGAAGGCGACATCGTCATTCTCGACAATCTCGGAAGCCACAAGTCGAAAGCTGTCAGGCAGATGATCCAGACTGCTGGCGCCAGGCTCTGGTACCTGCTGCCATACTCGCCCGACCTCAACCCGATCGAACAGGCTTTCTCCAAGATCAAACACTGGATGCGGCAGGCTCAGAAGCGCACCATCGAGGATACTTGGCGCCACATCGGTCACCTCGTCCAGGACATCCAGCCTCGCGAATGCGCCAACTACTTCGCTAACGCTGGTTATGCTTCAGTCAAAATGTGAAACGCTCTAAAGGCAAAACGGGTGTGAGGTACCCATACACCCAGCGCAAAATGTCGCGATGGGCCCAGGAGCGGTCGTCTCAACTCACCCGCATAGCGAGCTAGCCTCACTCGCGGGAGCGTTCTGGCGGTTGAGGATTGTTGGCAGGATTGCTGTCGAACTTAGATATTTGACTGATGATCCCGCTACGGGCGACCGGCTGCAAGTCCGCTTCTAGCGCGTCAGCAATCTCCCTTTCATAGACCTCTTGATCATCCACGTAGAGCGTAAAGGATTTCAGATATTTTTCCTTCTTCTTCGGATCTTCGATCGTTGCCTTCGTCCACCGATAGAGCGGATAACTTTGACGCCGTTTTCCTCTGCCGCGGCGACATACTCCGCAAAGGCGTCGAACTGACATTTCGGTGCCGCACCATGCGCCGTGAGTATATCGAATAGAGGCCTCAGTGCCGGATCGCGAAAATTTCGACGTATTGATTCCGCTACCGCAGTATCGCGGACATCAAACCTAACTTGATATTGCCACTGCGAGGTCACGAGGCCCTACCGCTTCGCCATGCACTGGCTCATTCTATGCCAGTTCGCTCTGGTTACAAAACGAGACATCGCCAACTTCTGCCACCACAAAGCCCACCAGACTTTATGTGGCGAACTTTAGAATTCACCTGATTAGTATGTTCATGAGCAACTACGCGGCGGGCAACACGGTAAGTTCATCCTGCCCTACAGCCACGATCTTATCGACCGAGAACCCGTTGAATCTCGCCATTTGCGTATAGGCGCCCACATTCTGGAATTCAATCCAATCGCCTTCGTGCAAATCGCGTGGCAGTGAATACGAGAATCCAAGCCTGTCCGTGCCGTCGCAAGTTGGGCCGAAGATGATGAAGTCCTGCCACTCCTCAGTCTGGATCGGCCGTCCCCCACGCCAAGCACGGGCGGGGAGCAGAAAATATTGCCGGGCAGGTGAGAGCCCGCTGTAGATGCCCGCGCCGCAGTAGAGCGCCCCGTCTTTTCTTAAGATCACCCGGCAAAACAAAGAGATGCTATCATGAACCAGTGCTCGTCCGGGCTCACACAAGAGTTCAACACGCTTCAGTGCATCCGTTTCGCGCACAAGTTTCGTGATGTCGGAGAGCATGCTCAAGGGAGAGTTATAGGGGACGTTCAGATAATGGCCGGGAAAGCCGCCACCAATATCGAGCGCCGTGGGAGCCGGAGAAACAGCTTCAATAATGTCGACGGCCGCCCGAATGCCATGCAGGTACGGATCGACAACGATCGTTTGGGAACCTGGGTGAAAGGCCAAGCCCGTGGTCCAGCGCGATTGCGCGTTGACGAGACCCAGCAGACGGCTCGCTTCGGCGGGCGAGACACCAAACTTGCCGTTTAAGTCTAAGATGGCGCACGTCCCGCTACACTTGAACCGGACGTAGATTCGTATTTCCGGATCATGCGACGGCAGCACCTCAAGGAGCTTCCGCAGCTCGGCTTCGCAATCGATGACATAGTCGCGAACCCCCAGATCTCGGAACGTCCGTTCGATATCGCGACGAGATTTCACGGGATTCATGAACCATGAACAGGCCCGGGGAACAGTCGAATGGACAAGGCGGGCTTCGGCCAGCGACGCCACGTCGAATCCGGCCACTCCAGCGCGAGAGACCGCGTGAAGAATTTTGGGCAACGGATTCGCCTTCACCGCATACAGCACGCGTCCTGAGAAATGCTCGGTGAATTCGCGCGTGACGGATGCAAGACGCCCCTCATCGAACGTATAGAAGGCATCAACTTCCGCACTTTCCAATGATCTTACCAAGCTCATATTGCACCATTCCTCGCGCGCCAGAAGGGGAGTAGCCAGCGCCGTTGTTGCCGGCTGCGAGAGCAACGACCATGCCAGCGCTCCCCACGCGTTGAACCGCCTGATTACGCTTTGAAACAGCTCGCCATGCGCCACGGCGCGCGATGTCTTCTTTCGTACACGGCTGTGAAAAGCCAGACAAAGATCGAGGGGCCGCGCTGGGTCCCCGCAAACTTCAACGGGTTACCTCGCTCAGCGTCGATCCTCCGCAGCTTCTCGTCAACATCAACAGGCAAGCCTCCTCGTTTTCTCTAATTGCGCGCCACAGGACCTTTGGAGCGAATATCCTTGGCGCGGATCAACGCGACATTGCCGAACGCTTCAGTAATGGCCGATTCAAAGGCAAAGAGCGTTTCGACGGTTTCTCCTGGACGAGAGGTGCCAGTGGCGTGCCCTTGCTTGGCGAGGCATTGGCTGCACTCGAATGCGAAGTCGACGAGATCATCGAACGGTATTCGCACGGGATCGTCGTCGGACGCCTCGTCGACGTCGGACTGTCCCAGCGGCTGTCTGGCCTCGCATATTAAAACTCCGAGTATGTCGAGATCGGCTCTCGCCCGATTTCAACCTGATCGCTGCCGCAGGCTCTCCTGTTTGCTCCATGGCGGACCAGCAGGATTTAGATGGTGAAGCGCGCTAAAGCCATCCATTCAGGCGCAGAGTTGATCTGAGAAGCTGAGCCCGCCTTCTGCGAGCGTGCTTGTTTATCTTTCGATAGAGCGCCCGCAGATTGCGGCCTGTGCGGAGGAGCCCGCGCCACCGCGAGTGTACTTAGAGCTATGGCCGCGATCGTATCGTGCGTTTTTTCATTGCCTGTGCAGCGTTAATGCGCCGAGTGCCTGTTGGCGCGGTAAAACATCGATTTGTTGAACGAGATGGACGCTGAAGCGGCATGATCTTTCCCGATATCTTTGTGCGCATGCCAATTACTTTCACATGGACGCTCTTGACCGTCATCTATTATCTCGGCAACGAGAGCTATTATAGATCGAGAGAAAGAATGATGAATGTGATTGATCAAGCGAACGGTTCGGAGTTGCCGCCCGTCTTGCAGAAGTCATCAAGACGCCCTCCGTGGGTTTTTGGATTTATCGCCGTCTTCATCGGGCTATGCGTTGGGGGTGCATTTTACTGGCCCCATATCGACCGAATGATCGAGGCGTTAACGGCACGTGAAGTCGTCCCAATGCCGGCGTTGTCACCTGAAGACAAGGCAGCGCTTTCGGAGATCCGGTCGGGGCAACAGGAGGTGAGCGAGGAGATTTCAGCGCTTAACCGCAACATCGATGCGCAGCAAGCCGATTTGAAACGGATGTTAGATCAAATCGCAGCCCTGACCTCAAGAATTGAGTCTCTGCAGAACATTGCTGCGCCTCTTCCTGCAGATATTCGTCCGCCGGCAGCCCAGGCCGCATCAAAGCCGACTACAAGAGCCACTCGCCCGCCTAAACCAGAAGGGCCGGTTTCCGTCGGGGGCGCGCCGCTGGTTCCGGAGCCGGAGACGGACCGCCGATGATCTAAATCATGAAGCCTCGAGCCTGCCAGACATGGCCTCACTGAGAGGATGCAAGTCGAACTAGGAGCGAAGATCGCGGTGCTCACGTTCGGTCCTCCCAGGCGCATTCGGTGAGGAGGACGAGAATGCGGCTCGACCGGTCGAGTCCGAGATCGCTTGTATGGCTCGGGTCTGCGAGGGCAGCCATAGCACCCGCCAGGCCCGCTGCACCGGACGGCGTGGTGGCGAGGCCATCATGGGCGGAGAGTACGCGAACAGCATCCACCAATTCCGCCTCGGGCACGGTGATGGCCCGAGCGCCGTGACGCCTGAGCACCGCAACGGCGGGCGCACTCGCCTGGCCGCAGGAGAGCATCTCCGCGGATGTTCGGAGATCGCCCATCACCCGAATCGGGTGACCGGCCGCGAGCGCGGGCGCAAGACACGCGGCGGTTTCCGGCTCGACCGTCACGATGCATCCCGGAGGTGCCAGCCAGCCCGAGAGGCCCTCGGCGATGGCAGCGGCGAGTCCGCCGACACCAGCTTGTATAAAGACGTGTGTCGGACGCCCATGGCCGGCGAAGTCTACTTGATCGCGGATTTCCGCCGCCGTAACGCCGTATCCCGCCATGACGTCGCAAACGATGGGATCGTTCGGTTCGTCGGTCGTGTCGGCGACAAGAATGCCGGCGCCCTGGCAGGCCGCGGCTGCGGCCGCATCAACTGCATTGTCGTAGGTGCCCGGCACCCAGACGATCTCGGCACCCTGATTCTCGATGCGGCGCGCGCGCGCGTTCGGCACGCCCTCGTGCAGGAACACGCGGGCGGGCGCCCCGGCAAAGCGCGCGGCGGCAGCTACCGCGAGCCCGTGATTACCGTCACTGGCGCAGACCAGGGTCGGCTGCCCCTTAGGTCGGGCCGCGAGAAGGTCGGCCAACTGCATGCGCGAGGCCCGGGCGAGCGCGCGCAACCCGGCATAGGTGCCACCAAGCGACTTGAAGCTGCCGAGCATGCGGCGGCCCTCGTCTTTCGCTAGCACCTGCGCCACTCCGAGCCGCTCCGCAAGCGTCGGAAGGTTCAGGAGTGGCGTCGGCGCGTATGCGGGATCGAGGCGGCCAAGCTCGGCTGCGATCGCATTGACTGGTGAAGAGGTGCTGTTCATGCGTTGATCTTGCCCGCTACAGGTGACGGCTGCTGCTGGAGCGTTGCACAGCAACTCTTTCCGCCGATCATAACCAGCTGTACCTGCGAGCACCATCCTCGAGGACTTCGATCGCGCGCTTCTCCCAGGGGCCTTTTCGCGCTCGCGTCCGCCTACGCAAGTTTAAATTGCGGTTGGAGCGATCCCAGCGAAGCTCGACTGAAGGATTGCGGCGATGGCCCTCGCGGGTCCATCTCTGCGACGGAGCCCATCTACACCGACGCGAGCGCCATTGTGCGGGATGCTGCGGATCTTCGCGGATATCACGTCGCAGAACCAGCCGACGTTTCGAGCGAACAGTACTTAGGCTCTTGGGTAGTATTCGCCTGCGTGATCAAGGCGACCGTTTCCGTCATCAAAGTCTGGTCCTCCCTGCATGTGCACTCCGGTATTCGGCAAATGTGTGTTGTGTTCGATTCCGACGCGGTCGTGTTTCAATGCACGCTCATGTGTCGCGAAAACGACATTCCCGAAGCGAGGCAGTGGCGCTTTACAGATCGAAGGAAGTTCTGTCATATTTTATATGCGTTAAGTTTGGCCTCGGCGTGGGTGGCCGCTACTGGGTCACGCGGACGCTATGACATAGTGAACGAGTCTCCCATCACGTCAGCGAAAAGCGTATCGCCAACCGCGCTACTGTGACGCCAGAAAGCCCGGCCTTCCAGTTCAAATTAATCAATTCGCGCCTCGCGGGCTCCCCCGTGCGACTACCACCTTTCACATCCGTAACAGCCATGGCAGGATTTCTGCACTGTCAGCGCGGCGAGACGAGTTAGGATCGTTGGATTGCTCTCGCCCCGCGCGGCCAGAGTTAGAACCTTCTCGGCGAGGCAAGCCTTCAATGAAGACGTCCGCTTTGCTTCAGGCACCATCCGGACAGCATCCTCCAGAGCACCTTTCAGCACAGCATGCAGCTTGGTTTGAGAGGGTGGATATGACATGGCGCAAAATCCTGAAAACTTAGAATCAAACGATGAGGGCCCAGCATGTCCCAGCCTCCTGATGGTCCATCAAGACGGTAACGATGTTTAGTTTTGAGGTGGCGGTCAGTGGCTCAGCTGTGCCCAAAACGAATACAATGACTAGGACCCGTTGAATGTGACAGTGGAGCTTCACCGACAGCTAAATTTTTGTTCTGGTCATTGCTGCGATCTCGACACTAACGCGACCGGAAAGTCGTGCGGCTTCGGCATTGGCGAAGGCATTCTGACGTGGTGACGTCCAGATCAAGCTGAAATGACGCTTGTGCTACGCGGCTTCGTCTTCGAGCCGGACGTGCAGTTGGTGTGTCCCGCGATTGAAGAGGAGTTCGGATCAGCCGAGGCCCGAACGGTCTCTACAGGCAAGCATTGATGGGGCAAGCCACGCCTCTGCATACTATACTCTGGGCTAAGCCGCGGCGATATGTGCCGGCGAGGGGCGCGTTGAGGGTGCGCTAGACACTGCCCCGCGGCGACATAGTGCGTCGGTTCGCGAGGACCTTGCCGATAAAGCGGCTGCCGCAGATCACGAGATCTAGGCATTGACCCCGCTGAGGCCCAGGGCCGCGTTCCAACTTCTTAAGAGCATAAGGTGTCGCCCCTTTGGCCTAGTTATTCATTAGCGCCCGCTCGAAAGCCGATCACCGCCTCTCGTATGTTGAGTATAGCCGCTGCGCTCTGTTCGCTCACTGAGGCGTCAGGACAGGGCTTGCGGACGGCAGCACGGGCGTGGAGTGCGAACCGGAGTCGCGCCGGCCCTCGCCCTGCTTGAAATTCATCCAAGTGGGCGATGAGCCATTCCAACGTTTGTCCACGTGTCTGTTCGGAGGCGCCTTCGCTTTGCGCTGTTGGAATTCAGGCGTGCTCGCCAGCGAAGCGAAAACTGCACATATCGGGCCGATAAGCCGGCTCGGGCACGTGGCTCCGTTGAAGAAGATCTGTCGCGTCAAAAAGCAAGTCGAAGATTGATTGTCTTTCCAACATCGCGCGTACGCACCAGATGTACCGAGGGAGGTCGCGCCGGAGCAAGTCGCTTCGCGTTTCACTGTGGAGAGAGACATCCGCAAAGCTTGCCGGCATTCCGGTCGACTTCCGACCGACATGCCTAAGACCTCGTTCGTGGCGCTCGCGGCTCTGTCGAAGTCGGCGACGCCGCGGCCGGGTGCGGCTGAATGCGACCGCTGTCGTGCTGCCCGGCCGCCCGACGGCCAAGCGCACGCCATGACGCGCTTCACGATGGTCCCCTCAACGCGTCGAGGGCGATCTCGAAGTTGGCCTCGATGTCGAGAGTGGGCGGGCCATGCGCGCGGAGGTGACGGCGCCGCTGTGGCGGCTTCGAGCAGATCCTGGAGGCGCGTCCGCCCATCGAAGCGCGGGCGCTGGCGCCGCGGATCTGCGGCATCTGCTCGGTCTCGCAGTCGGTCGCCGCGGCTGTCGCTCTTCGCGATGCGATGGCGGCCGAGGTCGCGCCGAACGGGATTCTCGCCACCAATCTCGCGCATGAGGCGGAGAAGGCCGCCGATCATCTCACGCACTTCTACATCTTCTTCATGCCGGACTTCGCTCGCGAGGCCTGTGCCGCGCACTCCTGGCATGAGGAGACACGGGACCGTTTCGCAGCGACGCGCGGCCTGCGGCACGCGATGTCTTGCCGGCGCGGGCGCGGCTGCTCGAACCTATGGGTATCTTCGCCGGGAAATGGCCGCATAGTCTGGCCTTCCAGCCGGCCGATGTCGGCGGCCCGCTGGAGCAGGCGCTGATCGGCACTGATGTCGGCGGCGCCGGCGCACGCTCGGTCGCCATCCAACGTCGTGCGCTCGTTCGATCCCTGGATGGTGTGCGCCGCGCATTGAGTGGTCTCTCGCGCGGGGACGGAAACTTCGTTGTCGCCTGAAATCGAATGGTTTCCGTTTTCTCGGTCGGGGCATGCGCGCGCACCGCAATTCGAGCAATTCAAATCTGCAACAATTTGGTATCACTCTACTTTCCTTACGCTCCCGGTGCTTGGCCTGCTTCTTGCTGTCCTTGGCGTCATAGACAAGTCAAAGCCGAGGCGGGACGATTCATGGGCGCGGCGACGGAAACGTTTTACAGCGTGATCAGGCGACAAGGTATCACGCGTCGGAGCTTTCACAAATTTTGCAGCCTGACTGCGACGAGTCTCGGCCTCGGGCCCCTGGGGGCGAGCCGCATCGCGAACGCGCTCGAGACCAAGCCGCGCGTGCCGGTGATCTGGATGCACGGCCTCGAATGCACCTGCTGTTCCGAGAGCTTCATTCGTTCCGCGCACCCGCTGGTGAAGGATGCCGTGCTCTCGATGATCTCGCTCGACTATGACGGCACAATCATGGCGGCCGCAGGCCACCAGGCGGAGGCGATCCTCGAAGAGACCCGCGCCAAGCACAAAGGGCAATACATTCTCGCGGTGGAAGGCAATCCGCCGCTGAACGAAGGCGGCATGTTCTGCATCCACGGCGGCAAGCCGTTCGTCGAGAAGCTGAAGATGGTGGCGGAGGATGCGATGGCGATCATCGCCTGGGGCGCTTGCGCCTCGTGGGGCTGCGTGCAGGCGGCCAAGCCCAATCCGACGCAGGCGACGCCCATCGACAAGGTCATCGCCAACAAGCCGATCATCAAGGTGCCGGGATGCCCCCCGATCGCTGAAGTGATGACCGGCGTCATCACCTTCATCACCACTTTCGGCAAATTGCCCGAGCTCGATCGTCAGGGCCGGCCGAAGATGTTTTACTCGCAGCGTATCCACGACAAGTGCTACCGGCGGTCGCATTTCGACGCCGGCCAGTTCGTCGAGGAGTGGGACGACGAGGCGGCGCGCAAGGGCTATTGTCTCTACAAGATGGGCTGCAAGGGCCCGACCACCTACAACGCCTGCTCGACCGTGCGCTGGAATGGCGGCGTCTCCTTCCCGATCCAGTCGGGCCATGGCTGCATCGGCTGCTCGGAAGACGGATTCTGGGACAAGGGTTCGTTCTACGACCGTCTCACCAACATCAAGCAGTTCGGCATCGAGAAGAACGCCGACCAGATCGGCATGGTGGCGGCCGGAGCCGTCGGTGCGGCAGTCGCCGCGCATGCAGCGGTGACCGCGGTGAAGCGGCTCGCCGGCAAGAGCGAAGACGCGCACCACACCAGCTAAGCGCCAAAGAGATCCAAGAGTAACAAAATCATGGGTATCCAGACTCCCAACGGCTTCAATCGCGACAATTCCGGCAAGCGCATCGTCGTCGATCCGGTGACCCGAATCGAAGGTCACATGCGCGTCGAGGTCAATGTCGACGCCGATAACGTCATCCGAAACGCAGTCTCCAGCGGCACGATGTGGCGTGGGATCGAGGTGATCCTGAAGGATCGCGATCCCCGCGACGCCTGGGCGTTCACGGAACGGATCTGCGGCGTCTGCACCGGCACGCACGCGCTGACGTCGGTGCGCGCGGTCGAGAACGCGCTCGGGATCACCATTCCGGAGAACGCCAATTCGATCCGCAATCTGATGCAGCTTGCCTTGCAGGTGCACGACCACGTCGTTCACTTCTATCACCTGCACGCGCTGGATTGGGTCGATTTGGTCTCCGCGCTTTCGGCCGACCCGCGGGCAACCTCGACGCTCGCGCAGTCGATCTCGAGCTGGCCGCTGTCGTCGCCAGGTTACTTCAAGGACCTGCAAACCCGTCTCAAGAAGTTCTTCGAGTCGGGGCAGTTGGGGCCCTTCAAGAACGGCTATTGGGGCAGCAAGGCCTACAAGCTGCCGCCTGAGGCCAATCTGATGGCGGTCGCGCACTATCTGGAGGCGCTCGATTTCCAGAAGGAGATCGTCAAGATCCAAACCATCTTCGGCGGCAAGAATCCGCATCCGAACTGGCTCGTGGGCGGCGTGCCCTCTCCGATCAACGTCGACGGCACGGGCGCGGTCGGTGCCATCAACATCGAGCGCCTGAACCTGATCTCGTCGATCATCGATCGCCTGATCGAGTTCAACGAGCAGGTCTACCTGCCCGACGTGGCGGCGATCGGTTCGTTCTACAAGGACTGGCTCTACGGCGGCGGTCTTTCCGGCAAGAGCGTACTCTCTTATGGCGACGTGCCGGAACACGCCAACGACTACTCCTCCAAGAGCCTGAAGCTGCCGCGGGGCGCCATCATAAAAGGCAATCTCTCGGAGGTGCTTCCCGTCGATCATGCCAACCCCGATGAGATCCAGGAGTTCGTGGTTCACTCCTGGTACAAATATCCCGACGAAACCAAGGGACTGCATCCCTGGGACGGCGTAACCGAGCCGAACTACGTGCTGGGGCCCAATGCGAAAGGCACCAAGACCGCGATCGAGCAGCTCGATGAGGGCGGAAAATATTCATGGATCAAGGCGCCGCGCTGGCGGGGTCACGCCATGGAGGTCGGCCCGCTGGCGCGTTGGGTGGTGGGCTATGCGCAGAACAAGGCCGAGTTCAAGGATCCTGTCGACAAGTTCCTGAAGGATATGGACCTTCCGCTATCGGCGCTGTTCTCGACGCTCGGTCGGACGGCGGCGCGCGCGCTGGAGTCGGTCTGGGCCGGACGACAAATGCGTTACTTCCAGGACAAGCTCGTCGCCAACATCAAGGCCGGCGACAGCTCGACCGCGAACGTCGACAAGTGGAAGCCGGAGAGCTGGCCGAAGGAGGCCAAGGGTTTTGGCTTCACCGAGGCGCCGCGCGGCGCACTCGCGCACTGGATCAAGATCAAGGAAACCAAGATCGACAATTACCAGTGCGTGGTGCCGACCACCTGGAACGGCTCACCGCGCGATCCGCAAGGGAACATCGGTGCATTCGAGGCCTCGCTGATGAACACCCCGATGGTCAATCCCGAGCAGCCTTTGGAGATCCTGCGCACGATCCATTCCTTCGATCCGTGCCTGGCCTGCTCCACGCATGTCATGAGTCCGGACGGCCAGGAAATGGCCAGCGTCAAGGTCAGGTGAAGCAGGGGGAAACGCCATGATGGATGTAGCTGCACGTCCGGCGGAAGCCGAGCCGGACCTCTCCGCGATAGCGGCCGATGCGGCCGGCGAACATGGGGTCTGCCGTCCCGCCGTCTATGTCTACGAAGCGCCGGTGCGGATCTGCCATTGGGTGAACGCGTTCTCGATCATCGTGCTGATGGTGACCGGTTATCTGATCGGAACGCCATTGCCGTCGGTCGAGGGGGAGGCCTCGGCGAACTTCGTGATGGGCTATATCCGCTTTGCCCATTTCGCGGCGGGGCAGGTGCTGGCGGTGTTCTTCCTTGCCCGCATTCTGTGGGCCTTCGTCGGAAATCACTATTCCCGGCAGATTTTCTATCTGCCGGTGCATCGCAAGCACTTCTGGAAGGAACTGCTGCATGAAATCCGCTGGTATGCGTTCCTGGAGCGCGAGCCGAAGATGTATGTCGGCCACAACCCGCTGGCGCGGACCGCGATGTTCACGGGCTTCACGCTGTTCGTGGCGTTCATGATCGTTACCGGCTTTGCGCTCTATTCGGAAGGTGCGGGTATCGACAGTTGGCAGCACAAGCTGTTCGGCTGGGTGTTCGCGATTTGGCCGAACAGCCAGGACGTTCACACCTGGCATCATCTCGGCATGTGGGCGCTGGTCGTGTTCGTGATGGTGCACATCTACGCCGCGGTCCGTGAGGACATCATGTCGCGCCAGAGCATCGTCTCCTCGATGATCTCCGGCGAGCGGCAATTCCGCGACTGAGAAACTGGAATGATACCGATGCCGACATCTTCGCAAGCAAACCGCATCCTGGTGCTCGGCATCGGCAACATACTGTGGGCCGACGAAGGCTTTGGCGTGCGCGCGGTGGAGAAATTCCACCGCCGCTACGCCGTGCCCGACAACGTCACCATTCTCGACGGCGGCACGCAAGGGCTCTACCTCGTGAACTACCTGGAGGATGCGGATCGTTTGATCGTGTTCGACGCGATCGACTATGGGCTCGAGCCCGGGCAGTTGAAGCTCGTTCGCGACGACGAGGTGCCGCGTTTCACCGGCGCCAAGAAGATGAGCTTGCACCAGACCGGCTTCCAGGAGGTCATCAGCGCGGCCGACCTGCTTGGCCGTTGTCCGCGACATCTCGTATTGATCGGCTGCCAGCCCCTCGACCTCGAGGATTGGGGTGGCCCGCTGACACAGCCGGTGCGCGATCAGATCGCGCCGGCGCTCGAGCTTGGTTGCGAGATCCTGGCCGAATGGGGCGTCGAGGTGATGCCGCGCACCGCGCCGTTGGCAGAATCGGAGCGGCTGCTCGCCAACGACATCGATCATCAGCATTACGAGATGAGGGGGCGGCCGGCCTGACCGGCTGCACCATCGGAGATCCGCCATGTGCCTCGGCTTGCCGATGACGATCGTTGAGACTGACGGGATATCGGCGCTGTGCGAGTTCCGAGGCGAGCAGCGGCGCGTTTCGATGCTGCTGCTCTCGGACCCGCCGGCCGGTGCCAGGGTGCTGGTCTTTATCGACACCGCGGTTCGGCTTCTGCATGAGGCCGAGGCGCGCCTGATCGGCGCCGCGATCGACGGTCTGTGCGCGGCGATCAATGGCGAGGATTGCGATCGCTTCTTCGCCGACCTCATTGACCGCGAGCCGCAACTGCCCGAGCATCTCCGGCTTGATTAGGGCGGCAGCCCGCTCCGCGAGAGCCCGCGTCCTCGCTGGAAGATAAATTTCTATCTGCTAGGTTCATTCATCCGATATGGAAATTAGCTTTCCGTCCTGGGATTGATGCATCTTCTGTCGTGGAAATATATGATTCAAATCAACTAGATAAATCAGGAAAGGTGATAACCGTCCTTGGCACGTACCTTGCTGATCCCTATTCCCAGCAGAATTGTAAGCTTGTCAGGGGAGGTCTGATGAAATTGCAGCAGGGAAGGCAGGAACTGGCGCGGCGTGGCTTGCCGGAGGTGGATGCTGCGACGGTCGATCGTTTTCTGAATACGACCGACGAGGCCCGCGCCATCGCCGTGTTGCTGTCGGCAGGAGACCCCGCGCGTTTTCCGGAGGCGACCGACGTCGCGGTCGTGCTGCCGGAGCTGATCGAGGCATTCAAGGATCGGTTGCGTGCCGCGATGATCGCCCGCGGTGCCGAGAGCGAACTCGGCCAGCGTTTTGGCGTACGCGTGCAGCCGACGCTGATCTTCGTCGCCAAGGGCGAGACACTCGGGCTGATCGCGAAGATCCAGGACTGGTCGACCTATGTCGACCGCATCACCAAGCTGATCGACTGTCCGCGCGGCACGCGCGCCGTTGTCATGACAACCGTCGTTCCCCAACACCGCCAAGGTGTCGAACTGTGAAAGCGGGTTTCTGGACTGCGCCCGAGGGCGCGGAGCAGCCGATCAACGTGTTTCCGATCGGCGATGAGAACCTGAACGCGACGAGCGGCAGTCTGACCGCGGCGGGTGCCTTGGCCAAGCTTGCCAAGCTCGACAGCGCGGAACTCGCCAGGATCTGCCCGAAGGTCATCGAGCTGTTGTCGAAGGTGGCCGCAGCGATCGGGAGCCAGAAGGCCGACATGCCGACGCAACTGTTCCGGCTTGGCAATCTCAACGATCTCGAGCGCAAGCTGATTGCCGACGTGATGGGCGAGGGCGAAGTGGCCGCCGTCGTTGCGCTGCCCGATGGATCATTGGCGCAGATCCAGGAATCTGTGCTGGCCGGGATCTGGCGCGTGCGGCTCGACGCCAATCACGAATATCTCGAGGTCGGGCCGATCCCGGAGATCGTGAAGCGCGCGGCTGCCGATCTCACGGCTGCGGATTTCGAGATCGGGCAGGCCCCCGAAGGTGCCATGAACGTGCTGCCGGTGCTTGCGGAAATCCGCGAGCGGGCGCTCGCATGGTGGCCGGGCATCCGCTCGCAGATCATCAATTTCACGCTGCTGCCGATGAGCCTGGTCGACATGAGCTTTCTCCAGGACACGATCAAGAACGGGCCGATCCAACTGGTTTCTCGCGGCTATGGTAGCTGCCGGGTGCTCTCCACGGGCATTCGCAATGTCTGGTCGGTGCAGTTCTTCAACGCCATGGACGCCATCATCCTCGATACGCTGGAGGTCGGCGGCGTGCCGACGGTGGCGATTGCGGCTGACGAGGATTTCGAGGACTCGGCTGAGCGGCTTCAGGAGATCATCGAGGCCTATTTCAAATGAGCGGGTTCGAGAAGCGCCAGGACGTCGCCGATGTCACGCGGCTGGAATGCGGCATCTGCTGGACGGTCTATGACCCCACTGATGGCGACGGGGTGGCACAGATCGAGCCCCGCACTCCGTTCGCGGCGTTGCCGGAAGACTGGCGCTGCCCGAACTGCGACTCTCCAAAATCCAAGTTCATGGCGATCGAGTCATGACGGCTGATGCGCAAATTCCTGCCAGCGTTGCCGACGCCGACGCGTGGGGCGAGCTCTTGGCAGGAAGCTATCGGGAGATCGGCGAGCGCGCGATGCGCGATCTGCCGATCTACAACGACGCGCTCGGCGTCGAAGCGGTCGGTTTCCGCTGGTTCAACGGCACGATCATCGGCATCATGGTCACGCCCTGGTTCATGAACGTGGTGATGCCGGCGAGCGCGATCCCGCGGGATACGTCGGGCCCGAGCCTGCGAATGCGCTTCCCTGCGGGCGATATCGAATTCACTCTCAGCGAGGTCGGACAAATGGGCCTGATCGCGAGCTGCTCGCTGTTCTCGCCGATGTTCCAGTTCGCGGACATGGTCGCCGCGCGGGCGACGGCCGAAGCGACCCTCGCCGAGCTGATGCTGCCGGCCGACAGCGAGGAGGCGGTCCGTCGTCGCGAGCCCGCAACAAGCCCGATCGATCGGCGTAACTTCCTGCGCGGTGTTCTGACGGAGCGGTGCGGATGAGTCTGGCCTTCCGCAACGAGATCGACATCACGGTGTGGCTCGCCGGCGGCACGATTGCCGACGTCGCGATCCGGCCGCGCAGCCGGCCGCCGTTGACGCGCTTGTTCGCGGGAAAGCCGGCCTCGTCACTGCCGTCGGTGCTGTCGCGTCTGTTCTCCCTGTGCTCGATGGCGCATCAGGTAGCTTTCCTGTCCGCGGTCGAGGCGGCGCGGGGCGAGCATGCCAGTCTCGAGATCGAGCACGGTCGCGTCGTCGCTGTCGTCGCCGAACGCCTGACCGAATTGTTGCGCGGCCTGTTCGTTGGCCGTCTCACGCTTGACGGCCCCGGCGCCGCAGCCGTTCGTGCCATGATGGAGGCCACGGCCGTTCTGGGTGGCAGCATCGCCGAGCGCGGGGAGGCGGTCTCGCGCCGCGAGGCGGTGGCGAAGATCAGGGCATCGCTCGCCGCGCTCGGGATCGCGAGCGAGGAGCAAACCCCCGGGGCCGGCAGCGCGCTGGCGGTACATCTTGCGAATTTCGATGGGCATGCCTTGCTGCCGCCGGTCGTCGAAGAGTCATTCCTGTCGGCAGCCGACGATCTCGAAATCGTCATGCGGCTGCTTGCCGATGGCGCGATATTTTCCGATGCGCCTGATCTCCATGGCCGGATTCCGGAGACCGGCGTCTGGGCACGGCGGGTTGGGCGTGAGCCGATCCTGCCGCCGGGCGCGGGGCCCGCCGAGCGTCTGAAGGCGCGGATCGCGGAAGTGGCGCGGCTCTGCGCCTTCCTAGAGGCGGACGATGGGACAGTCGAGGACGCCGTCCTCCAGAGCTACCGGCTGGGGACCGGCAGAGGCGCGGGTGCCGTCGAATGCGCGCGGGGCCGGCTGTATCATGCCGTCGAGCTCGACGATGAAGACCGCATCGTCCGCTTCGAATTCTTGGCCCCGACGGAGTGGAATTTCCATGCCCGCGGGCCGTTGGTTCGCAGCCTCCAGGGATCCGTTCTCGCCGGGGGCCGGCAGGGGCTGCATGCGGTCCGCACGCTCGTCAGCTCGTTCGATCCGTGCGTCGGCTTCAGCCTCAGCTTCCGCGAGATCGGCCATGCATGAGATAGCGCTGTGCGAAGGAATCATCGAGATTATCCAGGAGGAGTCGCGCAAGCGCGCCTTCGCTAGGGTGAACGTCGTGTGCCTGGAGATCGGTGCGCTCAGCCATGTTGCGCCTGAGGCGATGAAGTTCTGCTTCGAGGCCGTCGCCGCGCCCACCATTGCGCAAGGGGCAAGGCTCGAGATCGTCGAGACGCCGGGGGCGGCCTGGTGCATGGCCTGCTCCAAAGGCGTCGAGATCAAGCAGCGCTATGAGCCATGTCCGTCCTGCGGCAGCTATCAATTGCAGGCGACCGGCGGCGAAGAGATGCGCGTGAGGGAGCTGGAGGTCGATTGATGTGCACGGTATGCGGTTGCAGTGATGCCAAAGCGTCCATCGAACACACCCATGATCATTCCCATGAGCACGATCATTCGCATCATCATGGGCACAGCCACGACCATCACCATCATCATGATCACGCGCCCGGTGATAGCGGGCTGGTCGATTGCAGCGCCAATCCGGCAGGCCAGCAGATCGCCGGCATGAGCAGCGACCGCATCATCCAGGTCGATCGCGACATTCTCTGCAAGAACAATCGGCTTGCCGCCGACAACCGCGCGCGCTTCCGAACCGACGACGTGCTCGTCTTCAACCTGGTCTCGAGCCCCGGCGCCGGAAAAACCTCGCTTCTGGTTCGTGCCGTGTCCGAGCTGAAGGACAGCTTTCCGATTGGCGTGATCGAAGGCGATCAACAGACCTCCAACGATGCCGAACGGATCCGCTCGACCGGCGTGCCGGCGATCCAAATCAATACCGGCAAGGGCTGCCATCTCGATGCCGCCATGGTCGGCGAAGCCTATAACCGCTTGCCCTGGCTTAACGGCGGCATCCTCTTCATCGAGAACGTCGGTAATCTCGTCTGTCCCGCGGCGTTCGATCTCGGCGAGGCCTGCAAGATCGTGGTGTTCTCGACCACGGAAGGCGAGGACAAGCCGCTGAAATATCCGGACATGTTCGCAGCCTCCTCTCTGATGCTGATCAACAAGATCGATCTTGCGCCCGTACTCGACTTCGATCTTGCAAGGACGATCGAATATGCGCGCCGGGTCAGTCCGAAGATTGAGGTTTCGACGGTGTCGGCGCGCTCCGGTGAGGGTTTTGCGGCATTCTATGCCTGGATTCGCAAGCGGATTGCACAGATGAAGCCGACCGAGATGGCCGTGTCGGGATCAGCATGAGCGGCGAGGCCATGGCGCGAGACCGAACACGGCTGCGCCTGCAGGTGCGCGGCGCAGTGCAGGGCGTGGGCTTTCGTCCCTACATCTACGGCCTCGCCGCGCGCTATCGGCTCGGCGGCTTCGTTGCCAATGATCCCGGTGGCGTGGTGATCGAGGTCGAGGGCGACCGCGCCGCCGATTTTGTCGATGCGCTGCCGCTGGAAAAACCGCCACTGGCTCGGATAGACGAGATTTCCGTGCAACCGGTCGGCATCACCGAAAGCGACGAGTTCCACATCCGCGTCAGTGAGCAGGGCAAGGTCTCGACCCGGATCGCCGCCGATGCCGCGACCTGTCCGCAGTGTCTGAGCGAGCTGTTTGATCCGGCGAGCCGCTTCCATCTCTATCCTTTCGTCAATTGCACCCATTGCGGCCCGCGCTACACCATCGCCGAGCGGCTGCCCTATGACCGCCGTACCACCGCGATGAGACGCTTCGCGATGTGCACGGCCTGCGCAGCAGACTATGCCGATCCGGCGAGCCGTCGCTTCCACGCCGAAGCAATTGCCTGCCCGCGCTGTGGGCCAAGGATCAGTCATGATACCAAGCAGATCGCCACTGCGATCGCTGATGGAAGGATCGTCGCGATCAAGGGGCTCGGCGGATATCAATTGCTGTGCAATGCCCGTGAAGATGCGGCTGTGTGGCGTCTGCGGCGCCGGAAGCATCGCAATCAGAAGCCGTTCGCCGTGATGGTCGGTTCGACGGATGTGGTCGGCGAGATCGCTGAAATCGATGGGGTCGGGCTCGCGCTGCTGGAATCCTCGCCGCGGCCCATCGTGCTGATGAGATCCCGCGATATGCTCCCGCCCGCGATTGCGCCGGAGCTGTCGCGGATCGGCGTCATGCTGCCCGTCGCGCCGCTGCATCATCTTGTGCTGAAGGCGCTCAATTCGGCGCATCCGCGAGCGGACGGCGCAAGTTGGGCGATCGTGGCAACCAGCGCCAATCCTGGCGGCGAGCCGCTGGTGGTCGTCAATGACGAGGCCAAACGGCGGCTTGCCGGCATCGCCGACCTGATCGTCACGCATGACCGCGACATCGTCACCCGCGCGGACGACTCTGTCGTGTCGGTGGTCGCGGGCCGAGCGCAGTTCATCCGCCGCGCCCGCGGCTATATTCCCGAGCCGATTAGACTCGCGAAGTCCGTCCCGTCGGTGCTTGCGGTCGGCGGCGCGCTGAAGTCGACGGTCACCGTCATCCGCGGCAACGAAGCCTTCGTCTCCCAGCACATCGGCGATCTCGACACCGCGGAAGGCATTCGCTTTTTCGAGGAGACGGTGGATCACCTGCTCTCGACGCTGGACATCGAGCCGGTCGTCATCGCCCATGACCTGCATCCGAACATGGCCTCGACCCGTTTCGCCGAAGCCAGCGGGAGGCGGCTGATCGCGGTCCAGCATCACCATGCCCATGCGGCATCCGTGATGGCGGAACATGGCGTCGCAGGGCCAGCGTTGGCGCTGGTCCTCGACGGCTTCGGCTATGGCAGCGACGGTGGCAATTGGGGCGGCGAGTTGCTCTCGTGCGATGGTGCACGCTTCCGGCGGCTCGGACATCTGGCGCCGATGAAGATGCCCGGTGGCGATCGCGCGACGCGCGAGCCGTGGCGCATGGCCGCGAGCGTGCTGCACGCCTTGCGGCGCGGCGACGCGATTGCGAAGCGCTTTGCGATGCAGCCGCAGGCTGCGCGTCTCTGCGCTATGCTCGACCAGCCCGGCGTGGCGACGACGACCAGCGCCGGCCGGCTGTTTGACGCGGCGGCGGCGCTGCTTGGTCTCTGTCCGGTGCAGAGTTACGAGGGCGAAGCCGCAATGAAGCTGGAAGCGCGTGTCCGCACACCGAGCCTCGCGGAGGACGGCTGGACGATCGAGAATGGCGTGCTGTCTCTTTTCCCCTTGCTCGAGCGCCTTGCGGTCGATCCGGTCGATGGGGCCGACCTCTTCCATGGCACCTTCGCCGCCGCCTGCATCGACTGGATCGCGCGCGCGGCACTGGAGACCAGCGTAACGACCGTCATCCTGAGCGGTGGCTGCTTCCTCAACGCGATCCTCGCAAGCGAGATCGGGCGCGGCTGCGTCGCCGCCGGGCTCTCGCCGTTGCTGCCTCGCCAGGTGCCGTCCAATGACGGCGGCCTTAGCCTCGGGCAGGCCTGGGTCGCCGCGCTCCAACTCCTCGAACAGCAAGGCCCGGAAGGAAACGCCTGATGTGTCTCGCGATACCTGCTGAGGTCACAAAGCTCCTGCCCGACGACATGGCCGTCGTCTCGATCGATGGCGTCAGCAAGGAGATCTCGGTGGCGCTGATCGAAAACCTCGCCGTCGGCGACTACGTGATCATCCATGTGGGCTACGCCCTGACCAAGATCGATCCGGAGGAGGCGCAGCGGACGCTGGGGCTGTTGCGTGAAATCGGCGCCGAAAGCCGGGAGGCCGCGCAATGAAATATGCCGACGAGTTTCGCGACAAGGAGATCGCGCTGGGATTGGCGAAGGCGATTCGCTCGGAGGCCGATCCGGAAAAATCCTATCGTTTCATGGAATTTTGCGGCGGCCACACGCATGCAATCTCCCGCTACGGGCTGGAGGACATGCTGCCGAAGAACGTGCGGATGATCCACGGCCCCGGCTGCCCTGTCTGCGTCTTGCCAGCGGGACGCATCGACATGGCGATCCTGCTCGCCGAGCGGCCGGACGTGATCCTTTGCGTCTACGGCGACCTGATGCGGGTGCCGGGCTCGCAGGGTGCCTCGCTGCTGAAGGCGAAGGCGCGCGGCGGCGACGTCCGTATGGTTTATTCCACGATTGATGCAATCCGTGTTGCGGAAGAAATTCCCGGCCGCGCGGTCGTGTTCTTCGCCATCGGCTTCGAGACCACGACGCCGCCGACCGCCGTGATGATCCGGCTCGCTGAGAAGAAGCAGCTCAAGAACTTCAGCGTGTTCTGCAATCATGTGCTGACGCCGCCGGCGATGCAGAACATCCTGGAAAGCCCCGATATCCGCAATATCGGCCGCGTCGAGATCGACGGCTTCGTCGGGCCGGGCCATGTCTCGACCATCATCGGCACCGAGCCTTACGAGTTCTTTGCCGAAGAATTCAGCAAGCCGGTGGTGATCGCGGGCTTCGAGCCGCTCGACATGATGCAGGCGATCCTGATGCTGGTGCGGCAGGTCAACGAGCACCGGCATGAGGTGGAGAACCAGTATAGCCGCGCAGTGACCCGTGACGGCAATCTGCGCGCCAAGGAGGAGGTCTCCGACATCTTCGAGCTGCGCGACCAGTTCGAGTGGCGCGGTCTCGGCCTAGTGCCTTATAGCGGGCTCAAGCTGAAGCGGGCCCACGCCAAATACGACGCCGAGGTCCGCTTCGACATGAACGAGCTTCGCGTTGCCGACAGTCCGGCCTGTGAATGCGGCGCCATCCTGCGCGGCGTGAAGAAGCCGGTCGACTGCAAGCTGTTCGGCACGGTGTGCACGCCGGAGACGCCGATGGGGTCCTGCATGGTCTCGTCCGAGGGTGCATGTGCGGCACACTGGACTTACGGCCGCTTCCGCGATCATCAGCAACGGCGCGCGTCATGAAAGCCCATCAGCGCAAGCTCGACATAAGGAACGGCTGCGTCGACCTGTCCCACGGATCCGGTGGCCGCGCGATGTCGCAACTGATCTCGGGCCTGTTCCACGAGGCCTTCGGCAATGAATGGCTGGCGTGCGGCAACGACCAGTCTGCGTTCGATGTCGGCGCCGGGCGCATGGTGATGACGACCGACGGCTATGTGGTCTCGCCGCTGTTCTTTCCGGGCGGCAATATCGGCTCGCTCGCCGTGCATGGCACGGTCAACGACATCGCCATGGCCGGCGCGCGGCCCCTCTATCTCTCAGCGAGCTTTATCATCGAGGAAGGTTTTCGTTTCTCCGACCTGAAGATGATTGCGGATTCCATGGGCGAGGCTGCGCGAGCCGCGGGCGTCTACATCATCACCGGTGACACGAAGGTCGTCGAGCGCGGCAAGGCCGACGGCCTGTTCATCTCGACAGCCGGGGTCGGTGTCGTGCCTGCCGGGCTCGACCTCTCTGCTGGGAATGCCCGCGTCGGCGATCGTGTCCTGATCTCTGGAACGCTCGGGGACCATGGCGTCGCCATCATGTCCAAACGCCAGAACCTCGCTTTTGAGACCGAGATCGTCTCTGATTCCGCGTCGTTGCATGATTTCGTGGCGAGCATGCTGGCGGCCGGCGGCAAGGGCATCCGTTTGATGCGCGATCCCACCCGCGGTGGGCTCGCCGCGACGCTGAACGAGATCGCCCAGCAGTCCGGCCTCGGCTTCCGACTTCAGGAGGCGGCGATCCCGGTGAAGCCAGGTGTTGCTGCGGCCTGCGAACTGCTCGGGCTCGATCCGCTCTACGTCGCCAACGAAGGCAAGCTCGCAGCGATCGTGGCGCCCGAGGTTGCAGCAGCCGTGCTTGCGGCGATGCGGGTGCATCCGTTCGGCCGTGATGCCGCCGAGATCGGCGAGGCCGTGGCAGACGACCACCATTTCGTGCAGATGGCGACGAGCTTTGGCGGCGGAAGGATCGTCGACTGGCTGTCGGGCGAACAATTACCTCGGATCTGTTGAGGCTCAGGATGCGCATTCTGCTTTTGTCGCATTCCTTGAACAACCTGACGCAGCGGCTGCATGTCGAACTCTGCGAGCGTAACCATGAGATCTCGGTCGAGCTCGATATCCATCCCGACGTGACCCGCGAAGTGTTGCGCTGTATCCGCCCCACCTCGTTATCGCGCCGTTCTTGAAAAGGCCGATCCCGGACGATGTCTGGCTGGCGTGCGTTGCCTCATCGTGCACCCCGGCCCGCCAGGTGACCGCGGTCCTGCGGCTCTCGACCGGGCCATTCTCGAGGGCGTCGCGGAGTGGGGTGTCACGGTGCTGCAGGCGGATGGCGAGTTCGACGCCGGTCCGATCTGGGTCTTGTCGGCTCGAGCGATTGCGCTGGCTTTCTTCCCTAACCACGGACACGCTGCAGACCGCGTTCAAAGCGTCATTCCGCTGCGATGATTTCAAACAATAATCGCCGTTGGCAATCTCGCCCATCTTGCCTCTGTCTCATCGAATGCAGGCGGGGGCTCCCAAGGCGGGATTCGATCTGCTCCGCATGCTTTTCTGACGAAGGCAGGCGCTTCGGCTTCGCCAAAGCAGCCTTCAAGTTTACATCTCACCGACCTCATAGCCAGGGGATATCGGATCTCGCCAGTTAAAAAGACTGGCGCACCCTGCGCCAGGCGATGCAGCTATACGCGCCCTACTGGCTCGATCTGTTGATTTGCGCCGAGAATGCGGGTCAGAGCGCAGGATTTCACAGTTAAGACCCTGTTTGTTGCATCAATTAAGATTCAGGTATCGTTAGGTTCAGCAGTCACGGCGAAGCACTCAAATTGAATGTTCCGGTCGCCAAGGAGGGCGCACTCAGACTCTTGCGCCAATCGTGCGCCGAGAGGCTTGGCATTGTCGTCCCGTAGGTCAGTGCTGCGGTGAAGAAGATGCAGGAGGCACCCACGTAACGCCGACAGGAGGCGAGAATGCACGATAGCTCTTATCGTTCCCAGCACGGTTCAGTAAAGTTCTGCGCAATGTGCGGTCGAGGGTTTGGGCTCGTACGCTACTACAGCTGGCGAACGGCACTTTGCTCCAAGAAATGCGTCGACCGGTTCAGGGAGCGGCGGGAAGCCGACCATAAATGGCTTCGTCGGTTGCGGACGGCTTGAGACTGGCGAGATCAGTCCACAAATCGATGATATGCAGTCGGCCGTAGGTTCCCTCGCAATCCAGAAGATCGGCGGGATCATAAGCCGGGTCTCGGAAATCTCATGGCGATCCCGTCTGCAGTTGAGAGCAGGGGGTAGCCAGCCACGCAAAGGCATTTCCCGAAACGTGCAGCAGGAGCGTAAGGCGGCAATGGGATGCATTGCCGACGTCAAACGCGGCGCAACGGACGCCTGTTCGGCTTTAATCCAGCTGCTTGTCTTGGCACAGAGGCGGTCCAACGACAGCGGCGACTGAAGACCCGAGTCGAGAAGTTCCTGATGATGGTTCGCGTACCCTAAAGCTGCCTAGTAGGCGCTTCCACCGTCCTGAAGGAAGATCAACGGGCAGCACAATCCGAAATGAAGGAATCAAATGGATACAGCTGAGACTTCGTCCGAAGTTGCGGGCGCAAACATCATCACTGTTCCGTTCGAGGAGAGAAACCAGATCTCAGAGACCAGGAGACATTGTCAAACATTGCGACGGAGCATCGAGAGTTTGCGCGAATGTCTCAGGACCATTGAGAGCATGACTGGGAGCGTTGATGACCGGCGCGTGCGCGAGAACCTTCAATGCCAAATAAACTCGTTGAATGAACTGCTGCTGCTGAGGCTTAGTCAATTATCGACGATTGATCACGCGTTGCAGCAAACGCTTCGCTCTATCGGGTTGCGGAGCCCGTAGATCGAAACGGGTCCTCGCGTTCAATGCGAGGGCCTGTTTAGGGCCAGGACCTCCGCGAAGGCTGCTTGAGCGCAACTCGAGGAATTGATTTGCACGATCAACCCAACCCCTGACGAGCCTTGCGCTCAGTGCTCTTGAGCAGTTCAGTGGAAGTCATCATAGACGCTCGAGCCGAACCGGCATACGCTTGCGCGGCAAGCTGATCATTAGCCTGCCGTTTTGCATGCGCTGAATAAATGTGCAGCATCACTGCTTCCATGCCTCTAACTTCAATACCCGTCTGGCCCGGCGTCCAATCCGCGATTCTGTGCTGAATCATCCACTTTTTGACCTTACTCAATTTTACCCAACCTGAGTTCGAAAAGCCGGTTACGACGGAAGAATGACCGCTAGCGTTCCCGCCACTGCGGCCTTTCGGATGAGGAGGGCGCGTGGTTTACGGGCCAAAGAGCCCATCGGAGGGGATCATGCCAAGGAAGCTCGCCGCTGGTTGCGGCCATTCTGCCGATTTTGTCAGAAAAGCTCTTATATGCTGCACGCTTTTGGCCGGGTCGGCCATGACGTCTACCCACGCCAAGGCGGACGACATCAACTGGCGGCAGTTCGAAGGTGCATCGATCGTCTGGGCCTACGACATTCATCCGTACGCCGACGCGGTCGCAGCCCAGCTGCCTGAGTTCGAGAAGCTCACCGGCATCAAGGTGACGCCGGAGCTTTATCCGGACGACGCATATTGGAATAAGCTGACGATCCAACTCAGCACGAAGTCACCAAGCTGGGACGTCGTGGGCACGGGGATTCAGCCCGCTTGGGATCTCGCGCCGGGCCAGTTGCTTGAGCCGCTCGATCGATATCTGAACGATCCAAAACTCACCGCTGCAGGCTATGATTACAAGGACTTCTTCCCTGCGCTGCGGGATGCCCTGACCTGGAAAGTCAAGGAGGGCCAGATCGAGCCCGGAAGCGGGCAGGTTTGGGCGATCCCGCATGGTTTTGAGAACATCCAGCTGTTCTACCGTAAGGACATCCTCGACAAGTACGGCCTCAAGGTTCCGACGACCCCGCCAGAGATGTCCGCGGCGTGCGAAAAGCTGAAGGCTGCGGACGGCGCGATTACGCCGTTGGGCGTGCGCGGCGTCCGCTTTTGGAGCAGCATCCACACCGCCGCCATCTCGATTGCCAAATCCTACGGCGTACATGATTTCCTCATCAAGGATGGCAAGCTCGAGACAGGTCTGGAGTCGCCAGAGTCGATCGCGTTCCACAAAGACTATGTCGACATGATCAGGAAATGTGCGGCTCCGTCCTTTGCCAACGACAACTGGTACCAAGTGGTCGATGGTATCAACTCAGGACGAACCGCGATGGCGATCGATTCCAACATGTTCGGGTTCTGGAACGACGTGGCCGGCAAGCCAGCCTCGGGGAAGATCGCCTTCGCACCCTCCTTGCGTGCTCCGAACAGCAAGAACTTCGAATCCAACATCTGGATCTGGTCGCTTGCGATGAACGCTTCTTCCCAGAAGAAGGGTGCGGCCTGGCTGTTCATCCAATGGGCAACGTCAAAGCAGGTCGAGCTGAATGGTGCCGTTGCCGGCAAGCTCGTCAACCCTCCGCGGGCCTCCACCTGGGCGGACAAGGCTTGGCTCGAATATGCTGCCAAGCCTGAATTCAACAACTTCGTCGACACGTTCAAGAGCGTGCAGGAGAGGGCTGCATTGGCCTTTACGCCCCGAGTAGGCTTTGCCGAAGCAATGAATGCTTGGGCGGTTGCCATGCAGAAGATGGTCAATGGAGCCGATGTAAAGACAACCTTGGCTGACCTCGCATCAGAGATCCGTTCCTCTATGTGAAGCATAAGCAAGGGGCGGCAGTCGTAATTGCCGCCTCTTCACATGTTAAAGGTCAATGAGATGGACCTTCGAGGATCCGACGTGATCGCGACACTGCAGTCTTCGACCAGCCAACTTGCCCCATCAAAACATGAGGCGGCAAGGGGTCTTGAGGAGGCGCGTCTCGACTGGTGGAGCATTGCTGCGATCGCTCCTGCTATCATCATATTGCTCGGATTTCTTTTCCTGTTCTTCTATGGCGTGTTTCAATCGTTGACTGACCTCAAGTTTGGGCGGCCGCTGGTCCGCTTCATCGGCCTCGACAATTACGCAGCCCTGATCAAGACAGCCGATTTCTGGAACAGCGTCCGCGCGACCGTTGTTTACGCCGGATCGGCGGTATTTGTGCAAGCCGCGCTCGGTCTCGCACTTGCCAAGCTGTTCGCCACGGAAGTCTTCCTTGCGCGCCTGATGAGGCCCGTCATTCTCCTGCCTCTCGTCCTACCCCCAATGAGCGTCGCGCTCATGTGGACGACGATGATGGACCCGCAAAGCGGGATCATGAACTATCTGCTGTCCCTTGCCGGCATCAGCCGTTTTGCTTGGATTTCAGACCCTGCGACCGCAATGTTCTCGCTCGTCCTGATCGACGTTTGGACCTATACGCCGTTCTTCGCGTTGATCATTTTTGCCGGCCTGCAGGGTATAAATGATGAGATCAGGGAGGCGGCGCGCGTCAATGGCGCGAAGGGATGGGCAATCTTCCTGCACATCGAGCTGCCGCTTATCGCTCCCTACATTCTGATCGCCGCGGTGTTTCGGTTGATCGAATCCCTCAATCAATTCGACATCATCTTCGGCACAACGCAAGGAGGGCCCGGCAACAGTACCGCCGTGCTTTCAGTGCGCGCCTACATTACAGCGTTCCAGAATCTCGCCTTCGGGCGTGGGGCCGCAGTTATGGTGGTCAATTGGATGATCGTGCTGGTCGGGACGTTCGCCATGGTTAAGCTGTGGCGCTTCGTTCGGCAGCGCGTCAGCTGAAAAGGCAACCCATGCGCTTCAGACGTTCGACTGCCACCAATCTGGTCCTGAACCTGCTCGTCGGGCTGTGCGCATTGATCCTGGCCTTTCCACTTGTCTGGATCGTGATGATGTCGTTGAAGCAGCAGGCCGAGATCATGGCCTGGCCGCCGAGTTTCGTGTTCTCGCCGACATTGGACAACTTTCGTGTCTTGTTCGATGTGGCGAAGGCGGGGGCGACCAGCTACGGAACCATCAAAGTCGATTTCCTGACACCGATCACGAACAGTGTCGTGATAGCGCTCGGCTCCGTTCTCGTCTCCTTAGCTGTGGGAGTTCCTGCGGCGTACGTTCTGGCGAGGCGGGATATACCTTTCAAGGAAGATATCGCCTTCTTCATTCTTGGATTTCGCTTTGCCCCGGTGTTTCTGGTCGTCATCCCGCTCTTCAGCGTTTTCCAGACGGTCGGACTGTATGACACCTATCTCGGCATGATCTGGGTCTATCAGGTCGTCACACTGCCGATGATGGTTTGGCTGAGCCGCTCCTACATTGAAGACATCCCAAAGGATATCGAGGAGGCAGCCGCGATGGATGGCGCGAGACCTTTCCGCGTCATGTTGCATATCGTGCTGCCGCTCTTGAAGCCCGGCCTGATCGGTGCCTCGTTGCTCATCTTTCTGCTTGCCTGGCACAACTTCGCGCTCGGTCTCATCCTCAGCTCGACCAAGGCGCCGGTGACGGTGGCTCTTCTCAAGCTGCTCAACCCCGGCGTGCAGTTCTACCCTGTCATGGCCGCAGGGTTGGTCCTGACAATGATCATTCCCGTCATTTTGATCGTTATCGGCCAGCGTCACCTCGAACGTGGCCTCACCTTCGGTGCCGTAAAATGAGTGTCAGGCCATTGATGTTCTTTGGAACGACAAATATCGATCTCTGCTTCAGTGTCGAGCGACTGCCAACGCCGGGTGAAAGCCTGATGGGCACATTGACCCGCAACCCTGGAGGGAAGGCCGCCAATCAGGCCGTTGCCGCTGCCCGGCTCGGGCTCAAGCCACACTTCTACACGCGTCTTGGCGATGACGAAGCCGGGCACTCCCTGTTGCAGTCGCTGCGCGAGGCCGGTGTTCGCGCGGATGCCATCAAGATCTGTGCGGGCGAGATCTCTGGTTCGGCCATGGTTATGGTCGGTGACGACGGCTCCAATATGATTGTCATCGACCCTGGCGCCAATCTGAACGTGACGCCAGATATGATCGAGGGCGCGGCGCAATTCATAGAGCCCGATGCGATCGTGGTCGCCGAAATGGGCATGCCGATCGGAGCGGTCAATCGGCTCTTCGAAATGAAATGCGAGAAGGGATTTAAGCTCATCTTCAACCCGGCGCCGGTGCGGCCGGGGCTTTCATCGGCGGCCTGGCGAAGTGTTGATTTCGTGACGCCGAACCAGGCCGAAGCTTTTGAGCTGACGGGGATCGAGGTGTACGACTTCAACAGCGCCGCGCACGCAGCCATGAGGCTTGTTGATCTCGGGCCGAGTGCCGCGCTGATCACCCTGGGTGCACAAGGCGTATACTATGCCGATGCGGAAACGTCTTTTGCGCTTCGGGCCTTTCCCGTCAAGGTGATTGATACCACGGCCGCGGGAGATGCTTTCAACGGAGCGTTCGCCGCATCACTCGCCCAGCGGCTGCCGTTAAGGGAAGCAGTGAGGAAGGCGCTGGCCGTGGCCTCGCTTTGTGTGACACGGCGCGGCGCTCAAAGCTCCATGCCGAGCGCGGAGGCGGTTGACGAGTTTCTGAAGTCACAAACGATCTTGGAGTTGGAATGACTGAACAGTTCTCAGTTTTAGGTAGAACGGTGCTCGTGACCGGAGCCGGCGGCGGCATCGGGTCTGCCATTGTGAATGCATTTAGGGCAGGAGGGGCGAACGTCCTTGCCACTGACACCAACCTTGCAAACCTCAGAGACACTTTGGCAAGCTTGCGCTATGGCAACGGCGTCCTGCCCATGGCAATGGATGTCACTCGCGAGGAGGACGTCGCCTGGGTCCTCGATGAGATTGCCAAGAACTTTGGCCGGCTCGATGTGCTGGTCAACAATGCCGGCATCAAGTCTGCCCAGCCGCTCCTAAAAGGCAGTGCCGCGACGATCGAGCGCACCATCCAGATCAACTCGGTTGCTGTTCTGCGATGCTCGAAATTAGCGATCGAGCGCTTCATGCAAGCCAGGGGAGGCCGCATCGTCAACGTCGGTTCCTCACTGTCCTCACAGGGGGCAGTCTTCAACTACCAGGCCGGTGGCGCCGACTATTGCTTGTCGAAGGCAATCGTTCACGACGTTACCAAACTGCTTGCCTATGAATGCGCGCCCCTCAACATCAATGTGAACGCAATCGCGCCCGGAATCATCGATACGCCGATGCATGGACGTCCGCGTGAGGAGACCGAAGCTCGCCACAGCGGCCGGATTCCCTTGGGGCGGGTCGGGGTGCCGGAGGATATCGCAGGTCTTGCCGTCTTTCTGGCAAGTCCTGCAGCTTCCTATATGACCGGGCAGATCGTTCACGTGAATGGCGGGATGCTGATGAATGGCTAACACGGGCTTTCGCATCAACTGGCCGCCAATAGAAGGCATCATTTCGGATCTGGATGGCGTGGTCTATCGCGGGAGTGCTGCGATTGCCGATGCTATCCAGGTATTTGGACGATGGCAGGCGGCGGGACTGCCGTTCTGCTTCGTGACAAACAATTCAACGCACACGCCAGAGGACGTCGTCCGCAAACTGGAGGCGTTTGGCCTTGCCATCGCGCCGACAAACGTTGTTACGAGTGCTGTCACCGCCGCCGAACTCCTCCGCGCGAAATACCAGGACCTTGCGCGTGTATTTGTCATCGGCGCGCCATCCCTCGTGAAGGCTATCGCCGACATCGGGCTCGAGGTCACCGATCGGAAACCTGATGCCGTCGTCATGGGGCTGGACCGTCAGATCACGCATGAAAAGATGCGGATTGCGGTGGAAGCGATTTTGGACGGAGCGGTGTTCATCGGTACCAACCCCGATCTCCTCTTGCCGACCGCAGGAGGTTTCGAGCCCGGAGCTGGCGCGACGATCATGGCCGTGGCTGCTGCCACGAAAGTTGAGCCCCTGATCGTTGGTAAGCCCGAGCCGCACATGATTGAGACGGCACTTGCGCGCCTGGGCACCGCTCGCAGTGCCACATTGCTGATTGGCGACCAGATTCCGACGGATATTCAGGCCGGGAGCCGTGCAGGGTTGCTGACCGTGCTGGTGACCACCGGCGTTCCGCCCCGAGAGGATTCATCACTGATGCCGCCCGATTTCGTCGTATCCAGTCTGGCGGAGATCGAGGTGGCGCCGGCGCTGGTTGGAAGCTCGCGACAGAGGAGAGCGTGATGGCCGATGTTCGTTTGGAAGGCGTGAGTAAAGCGTTCGGGACCATCCAGATCCTGCGGAACATCGACCTGACCATCGATCATGGCGAATTCGCCGTCTTCGTTGGACCATCGGGCTCGGGCAAGTCGACGCTGCTACGAATGATCGGAGGGTTGGAGCGCATCAGCGGTGGTCGGCTCTTGATCGACAATGAGGTCGTCAACAATGTTGACGCGGCCGACCGTAACCTCGGCATGGTATTTCAGAGCTACGCTCTCTATCCGCACATGACGGTGCGAGAGAACCTCGCCTTTCCCCTAAGGACGGCCAAGGCTGCGAGGGCCGAGATTGATACCAAAGTCGTTGAGACGGCATCGCTGTTGCAGATCAATCATCTGTTAGATCGTAAACCTCGACAACTTTCAGGGGGACAGCGCCAGCGGGTGGCCATTGGGCGCGCGATTGTACGCGAACCCAAGGTGTTCCTGTTCGATGAGCCGCTGTCGAACCTTGACACGGAATTGCGGGTGCAGATGCGGGTCCAGATTGCCAAGCTGCACAGGCAGCTTGGAAACACCATGATCTATGTGACGCACGACCAGGTCGAGGCCATGACGATGGCCGACAAGATTGTCGTGCTCAAGGACGGCAATATTGAGCAAGTCGGAAGCCCGCATGATCTTTATCACAATCCTGCGTCCCGATTTGTGGCGGGATTCATTGGCTCGCCCAAGATGAATTTTCTCAACGGCCACATCGAGGCTGCACACGAGGCGGGCCTGGACGTCAAACTGGACGCGGGGACGACGGTCTCCGTGCCCGTCCAGCCGGATCAATTGCTCGTCGGCAAGCCGATCACGCTCGGAATTCGGCCTGATGATTTCTCTCCGTCTTCGGCGGTGAGGAAGGAGATCGCAATCGAACTCGACGTCGATTTTGTCGAGCATCTTGGCAGCGTCACATACATCTACGGCAACGCTGGAAATGAAACAGTGGTTGCAAAGGCGTCAAAGGCCGAGCCCCCCAGGGGGCTTGGCAAGGTTCGTCTTGCAGCCTCGCCTGTGGACTGCCATCTCTTCATGGCGAACGGAAAGGCGCTGCGACGGTTGCACGCGCCCGCAAATTGGGGCTAGTTATTGGACCTGCCGTGCAAAAAGCGGGGCCGGTATGCACACGCGGGCGGACCAGGTAAGGGGCGGCGGGATCAGGCAGTTCTTCCGGAACTCCCGTTCGTTTGTGCTGGGAGCGGGAATCGGATCGGGCATGACCGCAAGAGCGGCCGAACGCGCGGGCGCAGATTTCGTGCTCGCGCTTAATGCTGGTCGTTTTCGGGCGATGGGCGGATCGTCACCAGCCTCGATTCTTCCAATACGCAATTGCAATGAATTCGTGGCCGGCTTCGGCAGGACCGAGATCCTGCCTAGCACGAAATTGCCGGTGTTTTTTGGAGCCTGCACCTTCGATCCGCAGCTTGATATCGACCGGTGGCTTGAGCGCATCATCAGATGGGGCTTTTCGGGGGTCACCAACTTCCCATCTGTCATCCATATCGATGACTACAGGAGGTCACTGCTTGAGAAATGCGGCCTTGGCTACGAGCGGGAAATCGAGCTCTTGGTGAAGGCGGCAAAACGCGGCCTGATGACGATCGCCTATACGCGCACCCAATCCGAGGCAAGGCGCATGGTTGAAGCGGGCACTGAGGCCATCTGCATCAACTTCAATCTCAACCGGAGCATCGAAACCGGATCTGCCCCATCGATCAGCCTCGCGGAGCTTGCCGCGCGTGCCAGCGCCGTTGCGCGTGTGGCTCAATCGATTGACAGAAACGCTATCTGCCTGCTTGGCGGCGGGCCAATAACCAAGCCTGACGAACTCTTGGAGATCTGTCGCGAAACGGGTGTCCAGGGCTTTATCGGCGGCTCTTCGCTCGACCGTGTCCCACTGGAAATGTCAGTCCTCGAGGTGACGTCGGGGTTCAAGACCATTCACTTGTTGCGGGAGAAGGTCGATCTCCTGGAGCGTCAGCTTCAGTTAAGTGGGTTCAGACATGGGGTGATCGCACAGTCCTCAGTCATGAAGCGCACCCTGGAGACCGCAAGACGCCTTGGTGCTAGTCCCAACCCTGTGCTCGTTTGGGGCGAGACGGGATCAGGGAAGCGGAGAATAGCAAGCCTCGTTCATTCCTTTAGCGACCGGAAGCACGTGAACGCGGCGCTGTTTCATTGTCGTCGGGGCCTCGCGATCGATATGATCGGTGCGCTGTTCGGCGCCGAGGCCGATGAGAACAGGAGACGCCAACTGTCGCTCCTGGAAGGCGCAAGCGATTCTGCGCTCTTGCTGACGCATGTCGATCAGCTGTCGCGAGATGGGCAAGAACGTCTTGCCGACTATCTTGAGACAGGTACTTTCACGCCGCTGAACGGCGCATCCCTTGTAAGGTCAAACGCCCGGATCATCGCAACCGTAACGGTGGCTCGCGGAGCAAGCTTGGAAAGTGTTCTATGTCCCCGCCTTCTTGCCTTCTTTGCTGGGCTCGACATAGAACTACCCGCTTTGCCAAACCGGCTGGAGGACCTTCCGCAGCTCATTCAACATTTCACGGTGGAGGCGAAGGGAGTTTCGAACGCGCAAACGCTCGGGATAGAAAATTCTGCATTCCTGGCGCTCGCCGGCCATTATTGGCCTGGTAACTTGAGAGAATTACGCCAGATCGTCAACCAGCTGGTAATGCTGCCAGGTACCCACATTACAGCTGATGTCCTAAAGCCCCTTTTGAACGCGTCGTCACCCGCTAAGCCCATAAGTGCACTTTCCGAACGCGAGTGGATCATCGACGGTTTGAAACGCAACAGGCTTCACCGCGGAAAGACCGCCCGCTCGCTGGGGCTTTCAAGAAAAACCCTCTACAACAAGATCAAGAAGCTGCGGATATTGGAATAGGCTACTGCTCCTCACGTCCTTTCGGTCCTCACGTCTTTCGTCCCTGAGGCTTCGAACCGGTGCCCTCCAGGAGCGTGTACTTCGGCAACGACGATGCCTGGTCCTTAAAGCTTACCAGCTCCATCTCATCGCCAATTGCGTGGTTGAGAGCTTCTTCCGGCAAATGGATGATACCGAAAAGATGCGAGCCAAGTCGCCGCTCTGCCGCTGTGATCTGGGAATCATCACCGGCGGTGAACAATGTCTTGAATCCGAGGCTCGCAAACCATTCCATCCGTCGAAGTTCGAGCTCCTGTCCGGTATCAACCGGCCTGCCTGCCGTCGACCGGTCAATGAGGGACGCAGGTGGGAAGTTTATGACCCCCGTGATCCCGGCAGCTTTCAACAAATCGGCAAGATCCTCCCAGCACGAGAAGGGATCGATCATGACGAGCCCCGCATAGACATCAGCGGATGCTTCTTTGTGGAGACTGCGCAGGTCTCGCGAAAGGCAGTCGTTCCAGTCAATGACAGGCAAGGTTGCCATGACGAGTTTGGAGCCTTCTGGAAGGCTGCGCAAAGAGGGCGCATAGATTTCCATGCAGGCGCCCTTGGCTGTACCCGAAAGGTGCGAAACAAGCTTGCCGATCGCTGTCGCCTTCACCGTTTCTACTCAATCTTACCCGTTTGAACGTTTCACTGATCTTATAGGTGATTTCAGCCCGTCTACACTACTGTTGTTGGCCATTCGGGAAGGGTGAAGTCCTTTTCAACGAACACGTGTCAATGCCGAAATATTTGGCAGGCTAGTTCCGAAGAGAACCGAAGGCCGACGGGACAACGTGGCGCCGAACGTTAGCCGACTTCTTACCGAATGCGACGGGATCCGCTGGCAGACCGGTCGTCTGCTTTCTCCCTAGAACTTGAGCCGCTGTTGGAGAGATCCAGCAGCGGCATTTTTTAGCCGTTCGGCAGTGTCATCGGATCGGCGCGGTCACAATGTACCAGGATCTTTTCGCCTTCAAGGCCGCCAAGGACGTCGAAGCCATCGCAAGCCGCGCGGCAAATCATCCCGCCGGATCGCGACGTGATGCGGCAACTGAGCGGACTTGCGGACGAGTGGTTTCGTGTGATCCTCATGTTTGCGGCGTCATCCGCGTGTAGGCAGGTGAGCGTTACGTCGCGGTTCCCTTGCGTTGGCGGCATATCATGTCGAGCGCCGGGAAGTCCTCGCGCCGAAACTCGCGTTGCTACGTTCTGCATAAAGAAGACATCCCCAAGTCCCCGCCGGGGATCGCGGACCATCCCGCGGCGATGCGTGCTGCGGGGCCTTGCAAGGCTGGCGGCAGAGCGCGCGCTTTCCTCAGGAGGTCATGCCACGGTCGACAACGCGCGCGTTCGCGCCATGATCGACATCGCGAGTGGCGACGCGGTCGAGCCCGGCGTGAAGGAGCCGATCTGCCGGTGCTCCTAGATTTTCCCGCACCCAAGCTGCGCTCCTACCTGAGCGACTGTTATAGCGAAAAAAGCCCTCAACGCGCTAGGCCTCGCCAACAGCCCCTTGAAATACGTCTATGTCGTCTGGATCTTGATCCGCTTACATAAATTCGAGGAGGACTGCTGGCGCGCCAATCAAGGCGGCTTTCGAACGGCGCAAGTCCGAGTGCCTCGATGCGCCCCGATGTGCCGGACCCCGGCTTCCACCGAGGACGCCGGCAAAGGATCAATGGGCAGCATTCACCACGGTCGCGGTCGATCCCGGACCGCTGGAGGATGTGGCCAATACCTTCGCCGAATTCTTGACGCCGCAGACAAAAGCCCATGCGCTGAAGGATGGGGCAGCGGTGTAGTCGGATCGATCATGGTTCTTCTCGATCATCACCATCGGCGGCAGTACATCGTCATCAACATGTCGGTCATGGTCATCACCGACGGGACTGGCTGCCCCGCGCGATCTTGAGCAGAAGCGCAGGCTGACAAGTGGCTGGCAAGCGCTTTCACCGCCTCTACCCAATCTTACCCAATTGCCCCTTTTACTCATCTTATGAGCGGTTTCAGCCCGGTCTAGACCACCTGTTGTTAAGAATGGTCCGGGAGGAAGATCGTGTCTCACCATTGCACGGACGACCAGGGGTCGATCCGGGACGGTAACCCGTCCGAGCTGGCGGGCGCGGTCGCGATCGTGGCGACCCTGGATACTAAGGGCGCCGAAGCGTCTTACCTTGCAGGTACCATCAAAGCGTGCGGCCGCAAGATCCTGCTGATCGACATCGGTACATCCAACTTGATTGCCGGGGACAAACAGGATGCTGACAGTGCTCGCGTCTCTTCGCCTGCCGAACTCTTGAAAGAGATAGCCGCAAGCACGCGCAAGAAGGTTGCTGGCCTCCTGCAATCAGGCGCGATCAGTGCGATCGTTGGCGTTGCAGGTGGAAAAGGTAGCGCGGCTTTCGGGGAGATCGTATCCGATTTGCCTTATGGCTTTCCCAAGTTGCTGGTCAGCAGCGCAAGGCCAGCCCTGCTCGCAGAATTGGCGATCCACAACGACATCATCCTCTATCCGACGCTCGTCGATCTTTTCGGAATCAATGCCTTTACCGATCGGGTGCTGCAGAATGCAGGGCGAGCCATTGCAGCGATGCACTATGCGCCCGCTCAAGGTGCGCACAAAAGAAAGATTGTCGCGATCACAGCCTTCGGCGTAACGACGCCCGCGGCAAATCAGTGCATGGCGCGCCTTGCCGAGGCCGGGGTAGACGCGATTGTCTTTCCTGCCAACGGGGCCGGCGGGCGCAAAATGGAGCAGCTGATCGCGGCCGGTGAATTCGACGCAGTCATTGATCTGACCACAACAGAGCTCGCCGACGAACTCTTTGGGGGGGCCGCCAGCGCTGGACCCGACCGGCTCAAAGCAGCGTCGCAGCAATTGATCCCGCAAGTGATCGCGCCTGGCGCGGTCGATATGGTCAATTTTGGTCCGCGCTCGAGCATTCCTGATCAATTTCGCGGCCGCCAGTTCTACTCCCATACGGCCTACACAACGCTCATGCGCACAACGCCTTCCGAGAACGCGAGCATCGGCCGGCTCACGGCCGAGCGGCTGTCGCGAGCAGAGGGGCCTACCATCGTCCTTTGGCCCGCGAATGGCGTTTCCGATTACGACCGCGAAGGCGGCATTTTTTGCAATCCCGAGGCCGACAGGGCTTGGCTCGACGCGCTGAAGGACAATCTTGCCCCGAAGATCGCGGTCCGCGAACTGAACTGCCACATCAACGATCCCGAATTTGCCGAGGCCGCCGCGAGCTGGATCCTCAAACAATTGGGCACGGAGGCTGATTGTAATGCGAATGTTTGAGCGCAATGAAATCCTGTCCAGGATCGCAAGCCAGATCGAAGAACGAAAAGCGGTCCTTGCGGCCGGAAGCAGCTGCGGCCTGGTCGCGAAATGTGCCGTCCTCGGAGGGGCCGACATGCTGGTGGTCTACAGCACCGGGCTGTCGCGCCTTATGGGGCTTCCCACGAGCCGAATCGGCGATTCCAACGCGCGCACGCTCGAGCTTGCGGCCGAAATCCGCAATGTCGTCTCTTCCGTGCCTGTCGTGGGCGGTGTCGAGGCGTGGGACCCTCTCCGGCTCGACCTTGACGCGCTTCTCGACAAGTTCTGGGGGGCCGGATTCTCCGGCGTCATCAACTATCCGACCATCTCCACCATGGGTGAACAATGGCGTGAGCGCCGAGGCCGCGTTGGGCTCGGCTTCGAGCGAGAGGTCGAGATGATTGCGACTGCCCGCAAGAAGAACATCTTCTCGCTGGCCTATGTCGCACGCGCCGAAGACGCCAAAGCCATGACGAGTGCAGGTGCCGACTGCATCGTCCCCCATGTCGGGGCAACCCGTGGCGGGCTCATGGGCCATGAGGATGGGCAGTCAATTCAAGAGGCGATCAGGCGCATTAACGACATCAACACGGCGGCACGAACCGTTCGCTCCGATGTCATCCTGCTTTGTCATGGCGGGGCGATCGCCGAGCCGCAGGACACGATCGAGGTCTACCGGTCGACTCAGTGTATCGGCTTCGTTGGCGCCTCCTCCATCGAAAGAATTCCCATCGAACGGGCGGTGAAGGCCGCGGCAGGGGAATTCAAAGCTGTCCCGCTCCCGCGACATCACTGACGTTCATCGGAAATCTTGCAGCGAGGCTGGAATGGATAAGCCGATCGGCCGATCAGGCAACGATAAGACAATCACATTCCCCCGAGGGAACAGGCTGGATCATGATTGGGAGACCGATGTACTCGTGGTCGGTAGCGGTGCGGCCGGACTATCAGCGGCGCTCTATGCGGCAAAGGCCGGATTGCGAGTTACGGTATGTGAAAAATCTCCGCGAATCGGCGGCACCACGGCGCTGTCGAACGGCATGATCTGGGTTCCTTGTTCGCCCCACGCGCGGTCTGCTGAAATCGATGACTCGCTTGCGAAAGCAAAGACCTACCTGCAGCATGAACTTGGCATCCATTATCGGGCAGGCTTTGTTGAGGCCTATCTTGAGGACGGTCCAACTGCGCTCACAGCACTTGAGAACGGGACAGAGGTCAAGTTCACGCTGGCGTCTGTGCCCGATTATCACTCGAGCCAGGTCGGCGGGGTTGACAAGGGCCGGGCGCTCAGCCCTGCACCCTATGATGGAAGGCTTCTAGGCAGCGATTTTGATCTGATAGGCGACCCTATTCGTGTTGTGCTCGGCGGGATGATGATCTCGTCCGGCGAGGTGAGAAGCTTTCTGAACCCGTTCCAATCGTTTGCTTCGCTCAAGCATGTCTTGCGTCGCCTCAGCCGCTACGTAAGGGACCGCCTAAGTTACAGGCGTGGCACCGAGCTCAGCGGAGGCAATGCCTTGATCGCGCGGTTGCTCGCGAGCCTGCGCAAATACGACGTAGAGATTTGGCCGGCGTCGCCTGTTATAGACCTCATCTTGGAAGAGGGGCGCGTCACGGGGGCAGTCGTCAAGCTGATCGATTCTGAGGTTCGCGTGTGCGCCTCGCATGCGGTGATCCTGGCAACGGGCGGTTTTGCTCATAACGCGCAATTGAGAGCCGAGCTAAGCGGCCCTCACCAGCATGACGACACGCTGGCCCATCCCGATGCCACGGGAGATGGCATTAGGCTTGCGACCAGGCGCGGAGCTGCAATTGACAATGATGTGGCCTCTGCCGGCTTCTGGACGCCCGTGTCGATCCTGAAGAGCGGCAGCTGCTCGCAAATTGTCCCGTACGGCTGGCTCGACCGTGGCCGCCCAGGCGTCATTGCTGTGGGGCCAAATGGCAAGCGCTTCGTCAATGAATCCAATTCGTACCACGACATCTGCCTGGCAATTTTCAAAGGTGGATATCCGGCAGACAAGCGATTCTACTTCATCTGCGATCACGACTTCGTCCGCTTAAGAGGCATGGGACATTTGCTCCCCTGGCCCTGGACCTTGAGCATCGACAAATATGCACGCCTCGGATACATCAAGGTGGGGAAAACGATTGAAGAGCTTGCGAACCGGTTGGGGCTAGACCCTGCTGAGCTTCAAAAGACGATCGAGGAACATAACGCCCACGCCGCCGAGGGGCGCGATCCGCTTTTCAAACGTGGAGAATCGGTTTTCAACCGCACGCAGGGCGATCCTGCCGTGGGAATGAAAAATCCAAATCTTGGAGCAATCAGAAACGCCCCATTTGTCGCGCTGCCGATCGTGCCGGCAACGCTCGGAACAGCGACTGGATTGGCAACTGATACTGACGGCAAGGTCCTGGACGAAAATGGCAGGCCGATCATGGGTCTCTATGCTTGCGGCAATGACATGACCTCGCCAATGCGTGGAATCTATCCGGGAGCAGGCATCACGATCGGTCCGGCCATCGTCTTCGCATACCGCGCCGTGAACAGCATCCTGCTGTCGGCTCATCAGGGGCAAAAGGCTGCGGCTTCTAGAGCTTGACGGTGAAGTTCAGGTGCGTGGCGGCATGTATTCGCTGGGTCGCGAAAGACATGATCCAGACATCAGTGGCAAGCAGAGATCGCTCCGAACGACGCCTTCGGACGCCCCGTCATACAGAACTCATCTCTGAGCGAGGTGGCACTCTCGGCGTTAGAACAGACGCAACTCTTTGGGATATCCAAAGCTCGTCTGGGCTGCATATCATCTCGCGCTTTGTTATTCCGCAGTGAGCCACGATCTCTAACAACACCAAACAAAAACGCTTCATTCGCCGCAGCAGTTGAGTAAGAACGTGGACGCGGCTACGAAAGCCGTGACGGCTGCCCAGGCGTCTGGTTCTTGCCGACGTTCACATCCTGGCCAGGGAGTCCGATCAGGATGTCGCTGTTTTGGGCGATGATCTTGTGACCCTTGGAAAGCGAGTCCCGCCTTTGAGCTGAAATGTGAAGCCAAGTTCGTCAAGCCATAAAGGCAGTGCATGATCCAGTAGTCCTTTTCAACCAGGGCCGGAGCAATGCCCTCCGTCCGCCACAATCCGAATCAGATCCGCCAACTGCGGATGTTTGTGGAGGAAATCACGCGGCATGTAGTTCGTTGCCCCTCAGCGAACCTTCAAAGAACTTCTTGGCGCGTTCACTTCCGTATGCGCTCACCGCACGACGCAAACGCTTCTGGCCGGACTCGGCGGCTCGCTCCGCCGCGGCGCTTGAGCACTTCATCCTAGGCCTCGGCAAGCTGATCGACGTTGTTGACGAGATCTACGAGCAGGAACTCCTTCGTCAGTGACTTCGGGAAGCGTTGCCTCATGCGAAAAGCAAACTCGCGGTTGCTGAGCTCAAACTCCCTGTGGCGCTTATGATTGTAGCTCACGGTTTTGTCGTAGAGCTGCGTCGTGCCCACACCGAGACTGTTGTAGGCGGTTCGGCGAGGCCAGCACAAACGTGTTGTCTTCAGAAACGTCCTTGCGACTTTCTTGTCGTAGGCTGAGCCTGGGAGGTCATTTTCCGCTGTCTTTCAATCATTTTGGGGCAAGGACGGGCGCGCCTGCAACCCGAAGGTCACATGCTTGCGCTTGAGCTCGGCACCAAACAATGAAGCAGTCAGGCTCGGCGACCTTGCGGCGACCAGGCGTCGCACCCCGCGCAAAATTGCTCCAGCATCGGCACGTTGTCGACCACCTCAATGACTGAGCCATCTTGCAGCACGCACACTACGTAGGTGATATGGCGACAGTTGCTTGCTCGTCGAGAGCTCCGCTACCGCAAGCACAATGCCACTTACCAATGCCGCATTACCCCACATTACTCAGATTGCGTTGCGTTCCTGCTAGGCGAACTCGCCCTGCATATCGTGAATAAAACGTCGATCGGCGAGCCATCTTAAGAAACGCACCATCGGCCGCACCTCCAGGTGCCGGGATGAAACCTTCAGGAGCGCCTCGTGTCACCAGCCCTTTGCATGCCAACCGCAGCTCACGCCGTCGATCAATCTGGACCGGAGGATGCGCTCGCAAGTCCGAGGAATGTGACGTAGCGACATGGATACGCTATTTATCGCCGCGTTCGAAGTCTTGAGCTTCGGCGCCATCGTGGTGCTGGTCGTGCTCGGTCTCGGAATCATTGCCAGCATGATGGGCATCTTCAACTTCGCACAGGGCGAGTTCGTCCTGCTCGGTGCCTACATCACCTATCTCGTGCACAGCATCGGTTTGCCGGTCGCGCTAGGCATGCTCGCCGCGCCTATTGCGGTCGGCGCGCTCGGGCTCGCATTGGAAAGACTCGTGGTGCGACGGTTCTACGCGGCGCCGATCGTCGCCATGCTCGGCACCTACGCGCTCGGGTTAATTATTCGCGAGATCGTGCGCGGCCTGACTGGCGGCCTATATCTCTCGGTGCCGGAGCCGGTCGGTGGGTCCATCACCATCGGCACGCTGCATTTCGCCACTTGGCGCTGCGTGATCGTTGTCATGACCGTGCTCGTGATGGCCGCCAGCTATGCGCTGATCGCCTACACCTCCTTAGGCCTGCGGGTCCGCGCCTCGCTGGAGAACCCGTCGCTGGCGCGGGCCTCAGGCATCTCCACCGGCATGATTTACAGCGTGACCTTTGCGTTTGGTGCGGCACTCGCGGGTCTGGCCGGCGCGCTGATCGTACCGGTCTTTTCGCTGTTCGCCGATCTAGGCATCCGCTTCCTTATTCAAGGGTTCGTCGCCGTGATGGTAGGCGGGGTCGGGTCCTTTGCCGGCCCTGTCGCCGGCGCCAGCGCAATCGGCACGTTCAGTGCCGCGCTGCCCTGGCTGATGTCCCCGGTGATCGCCGACGTTCTGGTTTTCGTGTTCGCCATCATTTTCATTAAGGTCCGGCCGCAAGGCCTGGTCTCGGGAAGAGGGGTTTAACTGATGATCAACGCCAGCCAACAACTCAGCCGCCGCCGTTTTCTTCGCAATTTCGCCTTCGCCTCTGCCGCTATTGCAATCGGCCCGGGCAGCTGGGTGATCCGCCCGGCCTGGGCCAACGCCGCGGAAGGCCCGATCAGAGTCGGTATCGCCACTGATCTTACGGGTTCACTCGGCTTTGCCGGCAATACCGACGCTAATGTCGCTCGCATGATCGTCAAGGAGATCAATGACAAAGGCGGTCTACTGGGGCGTCCGATCGAGCTCCTTATCGAGGACACGGCCTCCAACGAGTCGGTCGCAGTCGGCAACGTCCGCAAGTTGATCCAGCGAGACAAGGTCGACCTGGTGCTCGGAGGCATTTCAAGCTCGATGCGCAATGCCATCAAGGACGTCATCATCTCTCGTGGCAAGACGCTCTACATCTATCCGGAGGGCTACGAGGGCAAAGAGTGCATGCCCAATCTGTTCTGCACCGGGCCGGTACCGGCTCAGAATTGCGACCAGTTCATTCCCTGGTTGATCAAGAATGGCGGCAAACGTTTCGCGATGCCGAGCTCCAACTATATCTGGCCGCAAACGATCAATGCCTATGCGCGCAAGGTGATCGAGAGCAATGGCGGCGAGGTGATCTTCGAGGAGTACTATCCGCTCGACCAGATCGATTTTTCCTCCACGGTGAGCCGCATCATCTCCAACAAGGTGGACGTGGTGTTCAACACCATCGTCCCTCCCGGCGTCAGCCCTTTCTTCAAGCAGCTCTATCGAGCGGGCTTCTCCAAGAACGGCGGGCGGCTGGGCTGCGTCTACTATGACGAGAACACACTTGTAATGAACCAGGCCAATGAGATTGAAGGTCTCGCAAGCAGCCTTGACTACTACAAGGCGTTGACATCCGAGGACCCGGTGAGCGCCAAGATTCAGGCGGCGTACGACGAACAGTTTCCTGCCAAGTTCCGGTTCTCGGCAGGCAGCGCCGCCACTGGCACTTATCGAGGACTGAAGCTGTGGGAAGCTGCGGTAAAGGAAGCTGGCACGATTGACCGGGTCGCGGTAGCTGCTGCCCTGGATCACGCCAAGATCGAGGAAGGTCCGGGCGGGCCGGCGGAGATGGTGCCCGGCAAGCGCCACTGCAAGATGAACATGTACATCGGTGTGGCGAAGGGCGGCCAATACGAGATCGTAGCCCGTAGCGCCGGCCTGGTCGACCCGAAGGAGTGCTGAATGTCTCAGGTAACGTCGACCAGCACCGGAACGCGTGCAGCGTCCTGCGTGATCGAAGCGTCGCAGACCCTCACTATCAGTGCGTCTGCAAACGCCGGCCGCCAAGAGGTGCTTCCAGTTATTGAAGTGGCGGTGCTGATCATCGCCGCGGTCGCGCCGTTGCTGCTGCAGGACTACATCACGGTGTATGCGACGCGGGTGCTTATTCTGTGCCTCTTCGCATTGTCGTTCGACTTGGTGTGGGGCTATGCCGGGATCTTGAGCTTAGGGCAATCGTTGTTCTTCGGCATGGCCGGCTATGGCGTGGCACTGCTTTCACGGGATTTCAACGTGGCGTCGATCTTTGCCGTAATTCCGCTCGGTACTCTGATCGGCTTCGTTGCTGCGTTGCTGCTGGCCGGTTTCTTGCTGCTCGGCCGCCACGCCTCCAGCATCGTCTTCGTCTCGCTCGGCACCATGACCGGAGCTTACGCGGCCGACCGGCTGGCGCGCGGTTCTTATTACCTTGGTGGTCAGAACGGAATCCCTTCGATCCAATCGATGAGCATCGGATCGTATGCACTGAGCGAGGGACCGGCTTTCTATTACTTGGCGCTGGTCATTCTGATACTGGTTTACCTATCGTCGCGCTTTCTGTTGCGCTCGCAGTTCGGGCTTGCGCTGGCGGGATTGCGGGAGAACGAACAGCGCATCGCATTCTTCGGCTACAAAGTTCAACACCTGAAGGCAATCATTTTCGCAATAGGTGGCGCGATCGCAGGCATTGCCGGAAGCCTTTATGCGTTCCATGAGGGCTTCGTCTGGACCACCATGCTGGGGGTCGTGATGTCGACCCAGGTCGTGCTCTACGTCCTGTTCGGCGGCTCTGGGACATTGATTGGTGCCGTGATCGGCACCGCAATCGTCGAGGGCCTCAGTTTCTGGCTCTCCGACAACTATCGCGACATCTGGCCGATCATTCTCGGCGTCTTGCTACTGCTCGTCATCCTGTTCCGGCCGCTCGGCCTGATCAGCTTGGTGCTCGGTGAGCGGGAGCGTGTCGGTACCTTCGGCCCGAGCCCGAAAGAGATACGTAATGCCGCTTCTTGAAGCCGCCGGAATATCCAAGGTCTTCGGCAAGCTCACCGCGCTGGACGGTGCCGCGCTCACAGTTGACGAAAACGAGTTTCATGGCCTCATCGGACCGAACGGCTCCGGCAAAAGCACCTTGATGAAGTGCCTGGCCGGGGCGGAAGTACCGACACAAGGAAAGGTCAGTTTCGCCAACACCGACATCACCGCGTTCACACCGACAGAGCGTGCAAGGGCGGGTATGAGTCTGAAATTCCAGATCACCTCCGTACTACCGGCGCTGACGCTGTACGACAACATCCTGCTCGCGCTGCAGGCCCAATCCTCGCTGCTCGATCTGGTGTTCTCGCGTACTCGAGGACGACTGCACGATAAGGTCATGATGATGCTTGCCCAATTCCGCCTTGCCGATCGAGCCTTTGATGCTGCGGCTGCGTTATCGCACGGCCAGCAGCAATGGCTGGAGATCGCGATGGCGCTCGCAGGCCATCCGCGCCTTCTGCTCCTGGACGAGCCGACCGGCGGCATGAGTCTCGAGGAGCGTCGCGTCACCGGCGAATTGCTGCAGCCGATTAAACAGCATTGCTCGCTTATCATCGTCGAACACGACCTGGATTTCATCCGCGACATTTGCGACCGCCTGACGGTGCTCGATCAGGGCAAGGTCCTGGCGTCAGGTACGGTTGCGCAAATCCAGGCCAACAAAAACGTCCAGGAGATTTATCTGCGCCGTGCCTGAATTCCTCGATATCAAGTATCTCGACGCTGGCTATAGACGCAGCCAGGTCCTGTTTGGCGTCAATATCGCCATTCCCTTGCGCGGTGGTGTGGCTATCCTCGGTCGCAACGGCGCCGGAAAAAGCACGCTCATGAAGGCCATCGTCGGCGAGCTGCCGATCTGGAAGGGCGAGGTGCAATTCGATGGCCGCGACATCAAGCGTTGCCGGACCGACGAGCGGGTGCGCGCCGGCATTGGCTACGTGCCGCAGGAGCATTCGGTGTTTGCGTGCCTCTCGGTGCGCGACAATCTCGCGGTCGGATCGGTTTTCCACCGCGAGACATCGGCCGTAGATCGGGTAATGGGAATGTTTCCGAAACTCGGCCAGCGCCTGGATCAGCCGGCCGGAACGCTGTCCGGCGGCGAGCGCAAGATGCTGGCGATCGCGCGCGCGATGCTGGGAAACCCAAAGCTGCTGTTGCTTGATGAGCCGACCGAGGGCGTCTGGATCGGCGTTATCGAGGAGATCACCGAGCGCTTGAGCGAGCTTGCCAGGGACATCGCCGTCATCATCGTCGAGCAACACCTCGATCTCGCAATGCGCATAGCGGATCATACGTATGTGCTCGATCGCGGCCGCGTCGCGCTGTCGGGGCCATCGCAGCAGTTGCGCGGCGACCCCCGTCTTTTGGCGTATCTGGCGCCATAGGAGCATCGCCCCGGCTCTCATCGCGTGGGCGGAGAAGCGGCTTCATCAACTCCATACAACGACTGTGCGGGACGGACAATGTCTGATGGAATTAACCAATTTGTTAATGCGTGCGAAGTCGTCGACGTGCATGAACATCACATGCCCGAGGTCGCCCTCAGCCGCGACGTAAACCTGCTGAAACTGTTTCAACAGAGCTATGCGGCTTGGACAAACTATGTCCTGCCATCCGAACCTAAGGCGACTAGCAGTATGATATCTGCTGCAACTGAGCCGACCACTTGGGAGGCCCTTGCGCCATTCTTCGAGAAGAGCGGCTCAAACGCATTCGTCCGTAACCTCGTGGGTGGAATTGCTGACCTTTACGGCGTTGCTGACAACGGAATTACGCGTGAAAACTGGGAGGCGGTAGACGCCTCAGTACGCTTACGCCACAAGGATCCGAAATGGCCAAGCGAAGTCATTGGGCGCGCCGCCATCAAGAGGATCGTAACGGACCCTTTTCTCGACCCATTGCTCGACCCGCGCCCGGTCCTTGGCGAAAGATACGACGCCGTCCTGCGCATCAACGCATTTGCCTTAGGCTGGCATGCTGAATCTCGCGATCACAATGGAAATTCCGGACATACGTTGCTTGGACGTCTCGGCATGGAGGTGAAAACCTTCGACGATTATTGCGCCGCGATCCGCGAGCTCGTAGCCGGATGCGCCGGGCGCAATCAGATTGCGCTCAAGAACGCGCTCGCCTATGACCGGGATCTAAGCTTTGACGAACCGAACGAAGAGCTGGCTCGGCAGGCGTGGGGGCAAATGTCGCCGTCCCCTGGAGCGCGCAAGGCTTTCAGCGACTTTGTTGTCGACTTGTTCTGTCAACTCGCAGCCGAGGCGGATCTACCCGTTCAAACTCACCTCGGGACCGCGATCATAAGCGGTTCACATCCCTTGCGGATTGCCCCCCTGATTGAGCGTCATCCTCGGACCCGTTTTCTGTTGATGCATTTGGCCTATCCCTGGAGCCGGGATTTATTGGGAATGGCGTTTGTGTACCGAAATGTTTGGTTAGATTTGTGTTGGTCTTTTCTGTTGAGCCCATCCCATTTCAAGCTCGCGCTGCACGAGGCCATTGAAGTCTTGCCGGATGAATCGCGTTTGATGCTCGGAGGAGATTGCCTCCACGTTGAGGAGACGTTCGCGGCGATTCAAAGCGCGCGCCAATTGGTTGGCGAAGTTCTGGACGAGAAAATTGCGAGCGGTTACTTTCGATCCCGCAACGCCGAACGATTGGCGGTCAGGATCCTTTGCGAGAACGCGACCGAGTTTTTTGCAATGTCTTGATTATGGGGACGAGTCACAGGTTTTGACGCTGTTTGTCTTGGTTCGAATCTAGGTTCCCCAGCCGGAACTTTAATGTGAAAAATTCCAAATTTGTCGGTAACTTGTGGCGCGCGGTCTCGCGGTGCGTACCCACGTGCGTACCCAGTGGCGATGGCTAGACCGGCTGGCGTGGCCTCACCAGCGGTTCAGCAGCTCCAAGGGGCGGCTGGCCTCTTCGCCCCCGAACGAAAATCAACCCCAGAGAGTTTTCATTGAGCGCATAGAGCTTTCGGACGATCAGCTTCTAACGCTGGTCATTGAGGCGGATGCGGCTCTATTCGCAGCCGGCGAGGACATCAAGCAGCGGAGCTTTAACGTTCCGCGAGAAGTGATGCGGCGATTGGGCTCCGTCTCCTTCGTTTTGTTTGGCGAAGGCACACCTGAAGTCCTAAGCCGCATCCGAGAACAGTTCTCAAATATTGCGCGCGCGATCTGGCTATTGGTGGCCATATTGGCGTGTTCATGTTTCGAGACGTTTTCGCGCGCGTCGGCGTCCCGCATGCCTATGGACAACAAGTCCGCGTAGTTCCAATCGAGCACGTTGAGCTTACCGACGTTCAAAAGGCGATACTCGCACGAGATGCGGTCGCATTTGAAGCCTACCAATGATCAGTTCGCTGACCTGTTTGACCTTGAATATGGCATTCGGGAGATGCGCTCTTCTTACGCTTCGATGGAGCTGGTGGAACGGTTTCTCAATCTCGCGCGGCTGCATCTCCACGGCGCCGCAGCGATCTTGACGGGGGGCGTCGACCACAGAGGAGCGGTTCAAAGTGGACTGCTTGCTACAGAACTCGCGCTGAAGGCGTTGGTGGCCTCTACCGGGCTGAATGAGGAAGAGATCAGAGAGGGGTACGGGCACCGAGTAAGCGACCTCGTGGACGATATCGAGGCAAAATGGCCAGCCTTCGATGCTGCGCGGGTGCGCAGAGTAATGTCTGCAAATCCAAAGTTTGTAGCCAACCGCTACGCTAAGGAGCAGCCCGCGCGTGTAGCCGTTGGGCATATTGTGATGGGAGCCAAATACATCGCCGCAGAAGTCACCCGGCAGCTGTCGGACAGGAACTTTAGGCAGAACGGCGGCCAACCGTGGGCGCGAAAATAACCTGCTTGAAGTGCCATAGACAGACAGACCGGACGTGAAGAAAGAGCGGACACCCGAAGAAATTGCGCACGAAGAGCGCCGCACGACGGCAATGGGCCTCTACAACACCGCGTGCTCGTACCATCTCGCAGCACGAGAACTGGAGAAGCTCAATCTCCGTGGAACACACCCATCTATGCCGGTCCAACTTCTCTACTTCCATACGATTGAGCTGTTCCTGAAGTCGTTTCTTCGGCTCACGCATTCAGTCGCGCAGCTAAGCTCCCGTGACTTCGGCCACCGCCTGCCCGCGCTGGCCACGGCGGCAAAGGAGAACAAGCTTTTCATCACAAAGAAGGACATGGCCGTGATCGGAATGTGCGATCTCGATAGTGTTCGGTGCCCGATACATCAAAACCGGCTGCTACACTCGGCCTCATGCTGACGACTTGCTCGGGGTATGTAATCGGCTCCGCAAGCGCATCAGGGTAAAGCTACGAAAGAGCAAAGTCATGGTGCGAGACTAGTTTCCGTTTGGCGCTGTTGCAGTACCGCCGGCCCCTCCTGCAAGACAGTCTTAGGATTAGCTATCGTCGTGCTTGCGACCAGAAACGATCTCCGGGACCAAAGACGCCGGCCAAGCAATGCCTAGCTGAGCATCGAGCGGGTCGCTGGAGGACATTCTTCCGGAGTAGACCCCGACAAACCGAGTGGCGATGGGTGCGCCCATCTCGATTGCATTTTGTTCCAAAAGATGCGTCGACCAGCTTCTTCGAATGACTGGAGAGCCGGACATCCCCGGGCGCGAGGCCGTGTCTATAAACATGTGGAGCTGAATGGCAGGCGAGATTCCTGGTTCCGTCGCGAAGCTTCCGCGCTTCCAAACGGGCAATCCAGCTCCAGCAAGGCCGTACGGATACCCCAGCACGTAAACATCCATGCCAACGCTTAATTGAAGGTTGGAGCTTTGCATCTCGTTGATTGGGTACATTTCCACGTCAGCGAAAGCCGTTAGCGCAAGTGCAACTACGTCGACATTCCTTCCGTGCTCGGGGTGCACAAACCAAGCCGGCTCCCCCGTGTCTGCACGCAGCGGTATGAACTTTGCGGTCTTGTTCCCCATCTCGCCTTTAGTGTTGAACCAAATCCTCAACCTGTTGGGCTCTGCAGCAGTAGGCGATAGGTGTTTGCCTGTGTTCGGGTTTCGTCCAGACACGTTGTGCCAGTTCGTGATCAAGAAAAAGCTGTCGCCGTCGATCCAAACGAAGCCGGTCCCTTGGCTAAGTAAGGTATCGTTGAAGTACATCTCTATCGGCAACGCGCCGAGTGAATATTGGTCGATTACGATCATGCTCTGCTCCGCGTCCCTATACCGGCTTCAAACCAGAATGTTTCTCTTAATAGTACAAGCCGCAACATTCACTCTGCGAGTTTCTCGCCGCGCTTGAACGGCTCCAAATCGTTTCGGAGAACCTAGCCTAGTCAATCCACACCTTTGGTCCACTTCGACTGAGAGGGGCTTTGACCTTTGCGCAGGAGGGTCCGGGCGCACCGGCCGAGATGGTCCCTGACAGGCGCCACTGCAAGTTCAATGTACATTGGTGCTCGAAGGGTGGGCACGACAGAATTCTAGATCGCAGCGTTGGCCTGGTCGATCCGAAGGAGTGCTTAATCGGGTGCATCGTGGGCCAGTACCGGCACATGTGGAGCGCCGGCAGCAGCGAAGGCTGGGGATCGCGACGGCTAACTTCCACGATAGTTTGGCGATCGCTTCTCGAAGAACGCGTTCATTCCTTCCTGCTGGTCAGCAGTGTTGAATGCGCATCGAATTGCCTGGCGCTCGAATTCGAGCCCGGCGTCCAGGGTGGTCTGAAAGGCGGCGAGAACGGCCACCTTGGCGAGCTCAGTCGAACGCGGCGGCTTTTGGGCGATCAGTTCGGCGATCTCGAGCGCTCGCGCCTGTGCCTGGCCGCTTTCGACGACTTCAGCGACAAGGCCGGCCTGCATCGCCGCACGGGCAGAAATGGATTGGCCAGTCAGTATCATCAGCATGGCCAGAGATTTGCCTGCCACGCGCGTCAGACGCTGGGTTGCGCCGTCGCCTGGCAAAATCCCGATGTTGATTTCAGGCTGTGCAAACCGCGCTCCTTCGCCTGCTATGGCGATGTCGGCGAGCAAGGCCAATTCGTGACCGCCACCGAAGCAAATTCCCTCAACCGCGGCGATAAGAGGCTTTGGAAAATTGGCGATGTCCCGCCACGCAGAACGTCGCGCGGGATTGTCGATTGCCTCAAACCCGCGCTGCTGCATCTCCTTAATATCGGCTCCGGCAGAAAAGAAGGCTTCGTGCCCGCAAAGGACGACGCAACGAACATCCTCATTGAGCGCAGCCTGCCGCAAGCTCACGCCAAGCTGTGCGATCAGGTCGTTGCTTAAGGCGTTTCGTTTCGACGTCCTGTTCAGCGTCACAATGCGCACATGGGCCCTGGGAGAGGTCGAGAGGATGAGATCGGGCTTGCCGGTCATTGAGGGTGTCTCCTGAAAGAAGTCAGAAAGGCAGCCTATAGACTGAAATCGTTTTCTACGCAAAACATGCTTTCTTTATAGTCAATCCGACTGACCAGGCTTCGAGCAGTTTCTGGCGGCTCAAGAAAGAAATTGCTGGTCAGACTGAGAGAAGGTTCAGCGGCAGCATTTTCCGCGCTTGACTCCGGAATCTAGAGCGCCTACGATTATGAAATCGATTTCAGAACTGCGATGTTTCTTAGCGAGATGACGGCGTAGTAGCGCGGCGCCGTCCAACAAGAACAACAGCTTCTTCACGAGTGCGCTTTGGCAACAGGAGGGATGGAAACCATGGGAATGGGGCACGGGCTCGCGCGCGTTTTGTACGCAGCGCGTTCGGTGGCGTCTGCTCTTGGGCGGCTGCACAGATCGGAATCGCCGCTCGCGATCTCTTTGACTAAGGTCATGCAAGAGCCGGTCGTGCGGCCGCACGACTTGCGAAATCGCGAACCAAGACGGCCTTATCGGCGGCATGCCGCGTACCCCTTGGCGCCTGCGCCTTCACCGCTACGAGCCGGCCCGCTCAAGTCGCGTTTATCTTAGATAGCGCCGCACTCCGCGCAGTAGAGCCAGCGAGCGGCTGCTCGTCCTTGCTTGACCGCGGCATCATTAACGCCATTGACTGAGCTCGAGGACACATGAACATTATTGCTCAACCCAGTGCCATATCTGTTCAGCTTGATAATCAGATTGCGAACAGACGGATGACCGTCGGCCTCGGAGGGGGCGTAGCGCTGGAGTGGTACGACTGGAACGTCTACGGCGTGATGGCGGCGTTTCTCTCGCCGCACTTCTTTCCTTCCGATGATCCCACGACCTCGCTGCTTGCGGGGCTAGCCGTGTACGGGGCGGGCTTCTGCGCGCGGCCACTGGGAGCGGCCTTGCTCGGCCCAGTCGCAGATCGCATTAGCCACAAGCGAGTAATGATGATCTCGGTGACGGCGATGGCGGTTTGCTCGCTGCTGATCTCTCTATTGCCGACGTACCGGGACATCGGCGTCACGGCGGCTGTGGCGCTGCTTATCATGCGCCTTATTCAGGGGCTTGCTACCGGAGCCGAGGCGGGTGTCGCCAATGCAATCGCAATTGAACTGGCGCCGCCCGGAAAGGAGGGGCGTTATCTGGGGCTGATCGGTGGCACTTTCATCCAGCTAGGCAACCTTGGATCCAGCCTTGTTGCGTTTCTGGTGAGCGCATCGGTTGCCCCCGAAGCGATGCGCGAGTGGGCCTGGCGCGTACCCTTTGCGGTCGGCGGGGTGCTGGGCCTACTGATCATTTATCTGCGCACGTCGGTACCAGAGACCTTGATCCATCGGGTTATGCATCGCCAAGATGAGTCGTCGCGAATTCAGGAAACCACCGGCGGTGTGTGGAAGACGCTCTGGAGCGTGCGGCTATCCCTGCTTGCGGTCATCCTGGTGATCGGATCGGTGCAGATCGCCAACTATGCCTGGAACACCGGTCTGCCCAATATGGCGAACACGGTGTTCAAGGAGAATAGCACCTCTGTATACGGAATTATGACGCTGATGGTCTTGATCTGGATGTTGGCCGCGCCGCTTGTTGGCGCCTTCGCTGACAAGGTGCGGCCCTCGCGTGCGTTCACGCTGCTGCGCCTACTTCTCATCCCATGCTTTTTCCTGACGCTGCTTTATTCGGAGAAGGGCATCTCCACGTTCTTCCTTGTCACGGTGTTCGGCGGAGCCATCGTGGGGTTCAACATGGCGCTCTATAACTTCATCGCTACCACCCTGATGCCGCGTGCCGTGCGCACCACGGGCGTAGCGCTCGGTTACGCGCTCGGCGTCTCATTGTTTGGCGGGACCTCACCGTATCTTCTTGTGTGGTTGCAACGCGAGCACATGGCCTGGATGTTTCCTGTCTACGGATCGTTGATAGCGCTCTTAAGCGTGGTGGTCTACCACTTCGCCAAAAGGCGTGGCCGCGTCTACATCGGTGACTGAACGCCTTCTGCCTGCCGCTTGCGCCACCTAGCAGAGGCAAAGCCTTCCTTATCAGACGCAAAGCATGCCGACCGGCGAGTATCTCTTGATGCTGGGCAAGAGCATGGGATTGGGACGAGCGCCTTCGCCAGCAGCGGGACACGTGAGCAGTCCTCATCGCATCCAGGGCCGCTTATGGGCGACGACGTCCATGAACTGGAGTCCATCGAATGAAAACGCCATCGTCACCGCACTTCGCGCCCGTCGACTTGCAGCGATATTTCAACGCCGGTCGCCTGGAACTCGATGAGGGGTTCGGCAGCCGCCCAGGCGACACCGGCTGGATCGATTCGCTTCGAGGACCGCAGACGTATCGAGGCATCCCGTTTCTATTCGGCGCCAACGCCGGAGCGGATGTGCTGGCCTTGCGTCCCGGGGGGCTTCCTGCGGTGATCGCGCTGCCGCCCACATTGGCCAGCTACGTGCTCTTTGTGCAAGTGGTCGCGGACCGCCCACCCGTAAGCCCTCAAGGCTTCGGGGAGATTGGGCCGGCAACGCTGCCTGTGGAAGGCAATTCGCTCGGCGATCGGGTGTCGACATACGTGCTTCGATACGTCGACAGCACCGAGGTCGACGTGCCGGTGCTACGGCGGTTCGCGGTCCAGCAGAACCATATCTCCTGGAGCGCCAGCCCGTTCGCGGCGCTGCCATTACGGGGGCCCATCGTGCACGCAAGCACCGGCGAAAACTGCGCACTCGGCAGAAGGGCGGGCGCGAGCTTCTTCCATGGCGAGACACGCACCGAATCGGGGCGCATGGATCGACAAGGGGAGAACTTGTGGCTTTATGCGCTCCAAAATGCATATCCGGAGAAGGAGCTCACCGCGCTAAGCCTGCGAGCGGAGCAAGAACTTTCTCTTGTCTTTGCGGTGACCACGACAAGGCTCACCCAGCATCCCCTGCGCCTCCAGCCTCGTCGCAAGCTGAAGATGCGGCTACCGCCCGGAGTGCATCTGAATAAACTTGGCGAGCTCGACGTCGATCATCGGGGCGAACAGATCGGCATGGATCTCGGCACGGTGATCTCCGCCCGCGCGGTGCTTGACTACGCGAGATCGGACTGGCTCGGTGACAAGCACGACGTGCAGCCGGTGCGTTCCGAGGACGAGGTCATCGTCGAGTACTCCGCCCATCCCGACGCAAGGCTGTACCTACGCTCCGACGACGGCCGCTTGCACCTTGCCGATCTTCGGTCGCTGGAAGCTGCCGGGAACGCAGGAGACACCTCGCTGGAGGCGGTGCCCATCGCGCCGGCAACAAGGCCCGTCAAAATCCGCATCGTAGAGAAGGGCAACGGCGTGCGTGTCGCCGCGCGCCTGCATGTGCATGGCGCGGATGGGGAGTATCTGCCGCCCAAGGGGCACCACCGCAAGGTCAATGCCGGAAGATTCGAAGACTTCGCCGGGGAGTTTACGAACGGGCTGAACCAGTACGCCTATGTGGATGGCAGCTGCGAGGCGGACTTGCCGATCGGGCCCGTGTTTGTGGAGATCAGCAGGGGCTTCGAGGTGCGGCCCCTGCGCCGTATCGTCCAAGTCACCGCGACCACGGAGGAACTCACCTTCGAGCTGGACAGGGTGCTGCGCTGGCGCGAACAGGGGTGGGTCAGCTCCGATACTCACGTCCATTTCCTGAGCCCGCACACAGCCCTGCTGGAGGGCAAGGCGGAGGGGGTCAACGTCGTCAACCTGCTCGCGGCACAATGGGGCGAGCTATTCACCAACGTGGCCGATTTCGACGGGCGCACGACGCTCGGGGCAAAGCACTTCGGCGGGGACGGAGAGTTCCTCGTTCGCGTCGGCACAGAGAACCGTATGCAAGTCCTAGGACACATATCGCTTCTCGGCTACGAAGGCGAGATTATCAACCCCCTGTCTTGCGGCGGACCCAACGAGGCTGCGATCGGCGATCCTCTGGAAGCGAGCATGGCCGATTGGGCGGAGCGCTGCCGCCAGCAAGGGGGCCTTGTCGTGATGCCGCATGCTCCCAACCCGCAAGCCGAGCGGGCGGCGGACATCGTGCTCGGCCTGGTCGATGCCATTGAAATGATGTCGTTCAACCCGCGGACTGCGCAGATCAGCGCATTTGGTCTGGCTGACTGGTACCGTTACCTCAACATTGGTTACCATCTGCCACTGGTCGCCGGCTCCGACAAGATGGACGCTGCCGCGCTCCTCGGAGGCTCGCGGACTTATGTGCAGCTAGGTGGGCGCGATTTCACGTATCGCAACTGGATGGACGCCGTACGCAGCGGAGACACGTTCATCACAGTCGGGCCGCTCGTTGAGGTGACAGTGGAAGGACGTCGCCCCGGGAGCGCGATCGCGCTTCCCCCTTCGGGTGGCACCATCACAATCGACTGGCGGATCGAATCGGTCAGCGTCGCGCCAACACGGGTGGAGGTGATCCGCAATGGCGTCGCCATCGATGAAGTTCGATGTAGCGAGTTGTCGTGCAACGGCCAGCTCGCGTTGCGCATCACCGAGTCCTGTTGGATCTCGATACGCGTTCGAGGCAGTGTGGCGGGGCGCGAGGCCGACATCGCGGCCCACACCAGTGCGGTGTATGTCAAAGTCGGCGACAAACCGGTCTTTGCCACTGCGGACGCGGTGTCGATTCTTGCACAAATCGAGGGATCGATCGCCTATATGGATACGCTCGCTCCCAGGACTGACGAAGCGCGGCACTCGCGGCTGCGAGCTGCCTTGGAGCTTGCGCATCATCGTCTGCATCATAAGCTGCACGAACTTGGCGCCATTCACCACCATGCGCCTGTCCACTCCGTTCACACCGAGCGCGAGCACTGAGAAGGGGAAAACGTCGTGTGAGCTGCTCTCCCTTCTCTCGCTCCAGCGCTTCGCGGGCAGCACGGCCGCGGCATGTTCAGCCACGTCCACTTTGTGCCGCCACCAGTCATATGTTCGCGCAGCGTGGCAGCCGCCAGAGCCTTGGAGGAATGCAGAAGGCAGGAGAAATCGATTTCAGTGACAGCGCGTCGGCGCGGCAGCTTCAGCCCGGGCTGCGCCTGCGACGCGGTGGGCGTTCGCTAGATCTCGGCGGCCCGGTCGATGACCGCATGACCAGTCGATAGGGCAACAGGACACTCCTGGGAAGTGGGCTTCCAGCGATCGCATTGATCAGATAATCGGCGGCTCCTCGGCCAATTTCAGCTGCCGGAACACTGACTGTTGTGAGCGGCGGGTCCATCTGCGCCGCCAGCTCCACATCGTCAAATCCTGTGATGGAAAGCGTAGCCGGCACCGCGACCCCAATTTTGCGAGCCTCTGCCATTGCACCGATGGCAAGGGTGTCGGTGGTGCAGATCACCGCCGTCGTGTCGGGGTGGTCGGTGAGGAGCTGACGAAGAGCGCTGCGACCCTGGGCAAGCGAATAGTCGGCCTTAATGATCTGGGTGGGCCTGAGCGGGAGGCCGGCGTCCGAAAGCGCGCGCTGAATGCCCTCGAGCCTCGCGCGGGACCGGTCGTTGGACGCAGCAACAACATTGGCGATCGCGCCGAAACGGACGTGTCCAAGCCGCAACAGATACTCGGTCATCTCGCGCGTGGCGCTTTCGTTATCGATTCCGATCGCGGGAATGCCGCCAGCTGCCTTCGAAACATAGGTCGTGATCACAGGCACACCGGCTTGTTCAATCAGAGCCCTCAGTTCACGTCCATGGGAGCCTCCGACCAGTACAATTCCATCGATGCCGCGCTCGATGAGGCTCTGCAGTTCCTGAAGTTCGCGGCGCTGATCATATTGGGAATTCGCGATGAAGAGCGTATAGCCGCTTTCGCTGAGGCGGTTCTGCAGCGCCTCAACTCCTTCGGCAAAGATGCCGAGCGCCAGCGTTGGAACGATGACTCCGATGGTGCGCATGCGTCCCGACTTCAAGGCTCTCGCCGCGCTGTCTCGCGTGTAGGACAGGTCTGTGATGTGCCGCATCACCTTGTCCCGGAGTTCCGGTCTCACGATTTCGGGATGATTGAGGACGCGCGACACGGTCGCAGGGGACACATTGGCCTTTCGCGCGACATCTTCGATCTTCACGCGCGGTTGCTGGCGTCCTTTGGGCTCGATTGTTGGTTTTTTATCCATCCGGTCTGGTCGCTCAGTCAATGGCATGAGTCCGATCCACGTTAGAACATTGGACAGCCAGCGTTCTCAAGCTCTGTATACGCCCGATCCGTCTTATCCAGTGGAACTCTGGTACATGGGCAGGCGCTGAATTGGCAGGCCGGCCATTTTGCTTGACTCTGCAGATCATGATGCTTATTTCTGAAATCGATTTCAGAAGCCGGGCCAAATAGAACACCTCTGATCCAAGAAAACTGAAAGCGAGACCATGGTCGATCTTTTGAAGGGCGTTCGCGTCCTGAGCTTCAATCACTTCCTGATGGGCCCCGTGGCTGCGCAGTTTCTCGCCGATCTCGGGGCGGACGTCATTGCCGTCGAGCCACCAGATGGCGCCTTTCAGAGGAAATGGGGCGGAGCAGACAAGCGGGTCGATGGGCAATCCATGCTGCTGCTCACCGGGAACCGCAATAAGCGAAGTCTCACGCTCGACCTGAAGAAACCTGAAGCCATTGAGATTGCCAGGAAGTTGATCGCGACCTCGGATGTCATGACTGAGAACTTCCGCCCCGGCGTTCTCGACAAGCTTGGCCTCGGCTACGAGGACGCCAAGAAGATCAATCCGCAAATTATCTATGCTGCGGCCTCAGGCTACGGTCCCGATGGGCCCTACGTCTACCGTCCCGGTCAGGATCTACTGGTGCAGGCAATATCGGGGCTGGCCACGATTACTGGAAGCCGCGAGCAGGGTCCAAGGGCCGTAGGTGTTTCAGCGGTCGACCACCATGGTGCTGCGTTGTTTGCGGCTGGCATTCTGGCGGCGCTTGTGAGGAAAACGCGCACCGGACAGGGGTGCCGGGTTGATGTCAGCCTGTTGTCTGCTGCACTCGATCTGCAGATGGAATCCTTTACTTGTTACCTCAACGGCGAGCGGCCTGACGATGTCCGTCAGCCGGGACCGATCTCCGGTTGGTACTACGGGGCGCCTTACGGCATTTATCCGACGCGTGACGGTCATATGGCGATTTCTCTTGGATCTCTCAGCACAGTGTCGGAGGCGCTCGATGTTCCGGCCGATCAGCGCGTTCCAGACAAGGAGGCGTATCGCCGACGCGACGAGGCATCGGCTGCGATCGCCGCAAATGTCGCAAAGCGCACGACGGCCGAATGCATCGCATTGTTCGAGGCCCACGGAATTTGGCACGCCGCGGTCAATGACTATACAGATGTCGTGACCGATCCGCAGGTCGTACACAACAAGAACTTCCAGGTCGTCCGCGGGGCGACGGGCGCGCCGATCACGCTCGTCAGCCATCCCGTGCGCTATGATGGCAGGCTGCCCGAAGTCCGACTGCCGCCTCAGAAACTTGGGGCTCAGACCGAGGAAATCCTCAAAGAGCTCGGCTACGACGACCACCAACTTGAAGACCTTTCCAGGAAGGGGGCGATCGGCGCCTTTACGTCCTCGCGCGCCGCTTGATGACGCTCCCAACGCGCATCACGGCAGGCATGCTAGAGCGCATGTACACACTGGTCATGCGCGTGACGATCGGGCTGAGGCGGATAGCCCTTGAGCGTTTGCTCGTGATCAGGAGCCATAGCTGGAGAAACGCAGCTGCGTGCTCCTGACCCGCTTAAGCCATCGGCTCGCCCGAAGCGAAATCGGTCGGACATTGGACGGTTAGCACCGGGAACGATGCCCTGGGATTTCGGCAAGTGGCAAAGGAGTGTCGGATATGAGCAAGTCGCGCTGGGCACACGCAATAGACCTGATGCAAGCACGAGTCGATCAGACGCTTGCCGCGATGAAAATAGAGTTTCCGCATTGGGCAGACAGCTCGACCGGCAAATGGACGACGACGCCGGACGGCGATTGGACCGGTGGCGCATGGCCGGGTATGTTGTGGCTGCTCGCGCGGCGATCTGGCGAGGCGAAATACCTCGATGCAGCTCGGTTCTGGAGCAGCCGCTTGAAGCCGCGCGCGCAGCTGCAAACCGCGTTCAAGGGCTTTGGGTTCTACTATGGGGTCGCTCTTGGCGACGTCCTGTGTCAAGACAAGGACGCAGCTCTCCTGGCACTGGATGCCGCAACCTCGCTCAAGACGCAATTCGATTGCCGGCTTGGCCTCATTCCGCTAGGCCGCGATGCGGAGGAATCGGAAGATGTTGGCAATTCGTTCAGCAGCATCGACTCTCTGCAGGCGGTCTCGCTCCTGTATTGGGCCGCCGCAAGGACAGGCGATTCCTCATACGCTGGCATTGCGGCGCGCCATACCACGCGCGTGCTCGACATTCATATGCGCTCCGATGGCTCAATCGTTCAGTCGAGTGAGCTAAATCCGTCCACCGGCAAGATAGTCCGCCATTTCACCCACAAGGGATTCAGCGACACGAGTGTCTGGGGCAGGGCGCAAGCTTGGGGGCTCGTCTATGCGGCGATCGCGCTTGCTCACCATCCTCATGAGACGCGCTGGATGGAGCAGTTGATGGCGGGAGCGGACTGGTGGCTTTCGCACGTGCCAGCGAGCATGGTCGCGTTCTGGGACTTTGATGATCCTGACATTCCCAACACGGAGACGGACACGGCGGCAACTGCAATCACGTGCTCGGCGCTGCTAAAGCTGGCGCGGCTCGCGCCGACGGCGGCACTGCGCGTCAGATATCGTGAGGCAGGCGAACGGACGGCAAGGGCCCTGATCGAGACCTATCTGACGCCAACAAAGCCGGACGATCCCCGCCCGCCCGGAATGTTGGTCGGCGCCTGTTTCAACAAGCGTCGCGATGCACGCGCTCAGGACTCGGCCAACAATGCAGAGACGATCTTCGGATCCTACTATCTGTTCGAATCATTGAACGTTCTTGACGGACTCATCGAGGCTGAGAAGATTTGATTAGAAGCAGCCCCTATTGCGATCATGGTCCAGGACGCACCGCTCAGCGGCGTGACGCTGACGGTGCCGATTCTTGTTCGTCTTGCACGAGAGGTGCCGCTCGTCAGCTATTTCAAAATAGAGGTACCGCTGCGCGGCGAAGCTGCGTGCGTTGATCGAGGAGGGTGGTGAGGCCCTCGCAGGCCCGCACTCCGGCAACACGAGGCGGTCGGGCCTGACAGGTCAAGGCACCGGGAGAGCGCAGACGTAGATGTGGCGCGACGATCAAGGACGCGATGACGGCGCTATGGGAAGCGTTGGATCGGGTATGCGGCAAGCGGCTCAACGTGATGATTCCGATCTTGCTGCCGGCCCTTGAGCAACATGGGCGATTGAAGCCTGGCCTGGCAGATCGTGATCGTGTTTTCGCGATCACCCCTGCAACCATCGACCGCTTGCTCGTCGACGTAGGGGTCGCGGCGAGCGGCGGTAGGCGGCGGCGCCGTGCCGGATTCTATTCGACCATCCGACGGAAAGTTCCGATCCGGCCGATCAGTGACTGCCCACAGCCGAATTATGCGAAAACGAAGGTGCGGCGAGAGCGGTTTAGCGATGGGGCTGGCCTCCATCACCAGCCCTCAGAGTGAATCACGATTTGCCGCAAGCGAATCACTTCCGATTCCGTCAGGTAGGAAAATGCTCTAAAGTAATCAAGCGCTATCATGCTCCGTTGACGCCCTATCAGCGCGCGCTGGCGCATGCCAAGTTGACGCGGCTGTAAAGCGGCGCCTACGTGGATCAGTATCGCTCGCTCCATCCGGTCGGGCTCAAGGCCGAGTCTCGCACAAACCACGAGGAACTTGGCAGTTGCGTCGGTCGTCGTGCCGGACAGGTGCGCGGCCTGCAACCCGCTTGCACGAGCTCCGCGCCGGCAACCGCAGCGACGTTCGCCAAGAAACCGTCCGCAGCACGGTGACGGCCGGCGAGGCGCGTGCCACGCACCGAGGCTGCCGTCGGCCTTATAAGACCAGGGTTCGCATGGCCGTCCAAGCTCGACCCGCACATTACTTAGGATTGAGGGCTGGCTCGAGGAGCCGCAATTGACTGCGCTCGCAATAACTCACGTTCGACCGCCCGTTCCGGAGTTGACAGCGCGCGCGTTGCCCAGCTCCTTCTTCAAGGCTTTCTCCCGACAGGAGAGTGGGGTGATCTTTCCGAGCCATGGGGTTGGGAGCGCAAGGCCAGGGGCATTCCCAGGGCCGAGACAAGAACCGCAACGGCCCCCAGCCACTGTGTTGCGGTCAGAGTTTCCCGAAGGAAGATAGATGCGAAAATGGATGTAAGCACGGGAACGAGCGGTAGCAACAGAGCGGCGGCTGTCGCGCTCATTCGCTGCAGCGCGATCCCGTAGAGGAGGAAGGGGATCGAAAAGAGCAGCAATCCGGATCCGGCCACCGGAACAATATCGCCGATGACCACAGAGAGCGTCGGCAATGGGCGAACGCAAATCCACGCAAATACGACCACTGCAAACGCGACGATCTGGCTCGTTGTTGTAAGGCGCAACGCATCCACGCTTTGCGACATCACACGGACCGCTATGCTGTAGAGTGAGGCGAATAGTACGCCGGCGAGTACGAGAGCGACCCCCAGTCCCGGCGTTGCGGAAGGAGCAGATTCAGAGGTCCATTGCAAAAAGCCGACCCCCGCAAAAGCCAACAAACAGAGAAAGACGATAGCACGGTTAGGGATCTCGCCAAGGATCAACCACGCAAGAAGTATGACCATCGGCAGTTCAACTGCGAACAGCATCGCCTCTACCGACGCCGGCAGCATCGATAGTCCGAAGATCGACAGACCAGACGCAAGCGCCGGCTGCAGGATGCCGGCAAGGCCAGCACGCCAATCGCTCAAGCGAGGCGGCGCACCTGAGAAGATCGATAGTACGATCAGGCTTGCGGCACTCACAGCCAACTGCGCTGTCAGAAGCGAGAGCGGTTCGATGCAGCAGAGCGCGGCCTTGGACAGAACGTTGCCGATGCTCCAGCTGACCGTTGCGAGTGTTCCGCAAAGAAGCGGTAGGAAAAGAGGTGGGCTCTCACTCAAGCTTATGACTCCCTTCGTCGCGGCGGTCGGAGTGGGTTCACGGCAATGCACGTTTGAATTCTCGGTTCATGATCTGCCGCCGCCGGATCGCATATCGAATCCTGGGCTCTAGTTGTCCTACCCAAGGGCGAAGCCACGAGTATCGCATGCGTTATTTCTATTAGCCTCGAAGCTTCGTTGTACCGCACCACTGGCGAATGGCATGGTCGGAGGTAATTGGCGACGCCCTTACGATGATCGTACATGCGTTGTCGATCGCATGAAAACAAGTGAAAGAGCGATAAATCCATACCACGATTTACGTCATCTCCACCCCGGGGCAGGCTGCTGCGACCTATGGGGTTGAAGACGGATTGGATCGAGCTGCCGTTCCGCCTTCGAAGGACCTGGATCCGGAGGTGCGTAAGGCGCTCCGGGAGTTTCTAGTCGCATCGCTCGACCGGTACGGCGATTCCCCTCACGTGGTTGATTTCGCAATCCGAGGACGCGCGCCAATGATGATTGGGGAGGACATTATGCCACAATGCAGGGGCCGGCGCTGAGGGCAGGCCTTGCCAAGGCCGTTCAAGGCCTCGGGGCCGCACGCTTCCGCATTTTTCGGAAGCTCGAAAACTGAATCGGTAATCGTGCTTCTGTCCGAAACCACACGTGCCGAATGTAAGTAAATTGCCAGGGTGTCTGCACACGAGACATTCGGCCGAGAAATTGCGACCAGATTCCTCTGGTTTGCACTGGCCCAAATCATGCTGTGGCTACGGGCGAGAACGCAGAATGGGAGGCGCCTTAGTTGCAACCAGCCATCGAGATGACGTCGTGCCACTGAGAATGAAGGCAAAATATAAGTCGTGATCCGAAATCCGATCTCGATCGGGGACGGGGCGACCTGATGGTCTTGGAAGTCTCGTCTTAGGTCATGACCTGGCTGAAATGCGCATCCGCAACCTAGATGCGCACGCTCACGCCAGGCGGGCATCTGGTACTCGGATCTGCGTGTGATACCGCTCGAACGCTTGGCGTCATGCCGCTGATGCAGAGATGGTCCGGGAAGCGCTGACCAAGCGTTGATCGTTCGAGTGCGTCTGTTTGCTCGCTGCTTTCAGCAGCGAAGACGGTCTTCAAATAAATCGAATTGTCTGGGGCTAACATGGAGGCACTATGCGCATCTGCGGTATCAAGCTGACGCATGACGGATCAATCGCTCTTATCGAGGACGGACGACTTGCTTTTTGTGTCGAGCAGGAGAAGCGGGACAACAATCCGCGGTATCAAAGCATTGACAATCTCGATGCAGTTGTCGTCGCCTTAGCGGAGCAGGGGCTGGATGCGTCGGATGTTGATCAGTTCGTCCTCGACGGCTGGTGGGGAGAGGGGGAGTCGGAATTCCAGGTCCTCAGTGGGGCTACGCCAATTACTCTCAAAGGTGCGCCGTATATCGAAAGTCATGCCGACGGCCTGCTAACGTCGCGCGACGGCACGGGCCTGCTACTGGGCGGCAAATCCTTTCCTTACAGGAGCTATCCGCACGTCACGGGCCATGTGGCCGCCGCATACTGCACGAGTCCCTTTGCGAAAGCAGGACAACCCGCGTTCTGTCTGGTGTGGGACGGCGGCACCTTTCCACGTCTTTATTATGTAGAACTCCGCGGCGCCCAGTTCATCGAATGCCTGTTCCCAATGATTGGGCACGCCTATGCGGCCGCAGGTTATCACTTCGGACCGTATAAGCAGGCGACGCGCACCAATTGGGACCTCGGTGTGGCCGGCAAGTTGATGGCCTATATCGCACTAGGCTCTGTTGATGAAAACATCGTCACGGTCTTTCAGGAGCTTTACGAGGAGCACTTTGGGACCAATGCAGAGCTCGCCCGTCCTGACAGTCCGGAGTCTGCGCTTGAAGCTGTGCATGATTACGTCGATGCCAGCGCGCAGCGGTTGAAGTCCAAGGCTCCCGAAGATGTGCTTGCATCGTTTCATTGTTTCCATGAGCGTCTGCTCGTTCGCGAAATGGCGCGTGCTTTGCAGCGCCACTCACGTTTTCCGTCGCGCAACTTGTGTATAACAGGCGGCTGCGCTCTCAACATAAAATGGAACAGCGCACTACGCGCCAGCGGCCTGTTCGATGCTGTCTGGGTGCCGCCCTTTCCGAATGACAGCGGGTCGGCAATCGGTGCCGCTTGCTCGGCAGTGGCGGCCGACAAAGGCTTCGTGCCGCTACAATGGTCAGTCTATAGCGGTCCAGCCCTGCAGCCGAGCGATGTGCCGACCGAATGGGACGCCGCGCCGTGTAGCATGAGTGAACTCGCGACCATTCTCGCCAGTAACAAGGCGGTGATTTTCTTTGCCGACCGCGCCGAGCTTGGGCCTCGGGCACTGGGTAGTAGAAGCATTCTCGCAGCCGCGACGACGGCGCGAATGAAGGATCATCTCAACGATATCAAACTACGCGAACACTTCCGGCCGGTCGCTCCGATATGCTTGGAGGATCGTGCCCGGGACATTTTCAGCCCTGGAACGCCGGACCCTTACATGCTCTTTGATCATCAGACACGAGCAGAATGGCGGGACAAAGTCCCCGCCGTTGTACATCTGGACGGAACTGCGCGATTGCAAACCATTCCCAGATCGTCCCAGCACAAAGTCGCCAAGCTTCTCGTCGAATATGAGAAACTTACGGGTATTCCACTGCTTTGCAACACGAGTGCGAACAACCATGGACGCGGTTTCTTCCCGAATGTCGCAACGGCCTGCCAGTGGGGAGGCGTTGAGCATGTATGGTGCCATGGCATGCTGTGGACGAAAACACAGAAGTGAGCGATTCCCGGTCCAACGGTACCTTTCCCGCTAAGAATGAGCGAGATATGACAGCGGGTCGCTGTCTGCCGGATGTCGCCTACGTTGCGCCGGGAGGGTGCTTCGGGCTGCGGTTGGTGCGGCAGGAGGACGATTTTATGTATGGTCCTCGGCACGGCTACCGCCTGATACAGGCATATCACGGTGCTCGGCGAGCCAGTGCCGGCATGCCGCAGAGCCTAACGATAGGCTTGCTGCGCTTAGTGTTCCTGGCACGGCCGTTGCTATTGAGAGGCAGCAACACCGACTGAGGCTGTGCATTCAGACGTCAGACAGACGCTCTCTAACGCCGTGTGTCCATTTGCGAGAGAATAGGCGTGGGAGCAGCCGCGGTATCGTTGGGACTTGCCAGTGGGCTCATCAGGATCGCCGGTTGCGATCGGCCAGCCATGATAAGGGCGGTAAGAAGGGTCGAAGGTCCGGGAAAAGCATCTTCCCGCTCAAGAGCGGTCTGGGGTCGCCAGAGCGGCAGCAGCGGCCTGGGAAAAGGGCTGATCCCTCAATTTCAAACTGAGACACGGCATTATCGCTCAACACCGTCCAGCGTCCCTGGTGACGGGCGCCGCGAAATGGCGCTGGCGCGACACGGGCTAGTCATCGCACAAGGATGCCGAGATTGGCGGCGACTACCGCATCAGCACGGGACATTTTGCCACAACGTAGCAGTCGGCGCTGAGGACAGGCATAAAGCGAGAATCGGGTCAATGCCCAGAGCCGCAGGCGCTGGGCAGCTTTCGGTACCCGAAAACTGATCAGGTGAGCGCAGTTCGTGCTTCTGTCGGAAACCAAACGTGACAAATGTCAGTAGATCGCCAGCGTGTCTGCAAACGCGACGTTCGGCCGAAAAGTCGCAAGCGATTCCTCTAGCTCGCACTGGCGCATGGTGCGGCAAGAGGACGATTTCATGTATGGTCCTCGGCACGGCTACCGCCTGATACAGGCTTATCACGGTGCTCGGCGAGCGAATGCCAGGATGCCGCAGAGCCTAATCATAGGCGCTTGCTGCGCTTAGCGTTCCTGGCACGGCCGTTGCTATTGAGGGGCAGCAACACCGAGTGAAGCTGTGCATTCAGACGCGTAGACAGATGTTCTCTAAAGCCGTGTGCCCATTTCCCGAGAGAGCAGGCGCGGGAACAGCCGCGCTATCGTTGGCAGTCGGTTGATGGAGAGCGATATGAGGCCGGCTATCCGGCTTCCCAGCTCACCGCTTGCCGGCCGCTGAAGCAGTTCGTCCAGACCGGCCTGCTGGCCGCCGGCGTCTCGCGATGTTGTTTTCACCACAAGATGGAGAGTTAGATGAATGCCCCGCTAGGCGTATCTGTAAGGCGCCAAACGACTGACGTAGATGCAATGCTAGCCGAACTGCGATTATGCGAGCGCCCACATGACGTGGAAGTAAGCGGCCTGCCCCTGCACGTCCTGCCTGGTGTTTTGTCTCCACGCCTAAGTCACGGTCCCGACGCATTGATGTCGAAGTGGCACATCGAACCTGGCGCGACAGTACTCGATCTGGGATGCGGATCAGGCGTACTAGGGCTTGCAGCGCTCCGTGCCGGCGCAGGCTGTCTAGTGGCACTCGACATAAATCCGCAAGCCGTCCTCACGACGAAGATAAACATCGAGAGGTTAGGTTACTCGGACAAAGCCGAGGCGCGCTATAGCGACACCTATTCTGGGCTGCATTCCGGAGAAAAATTTGACATCATTCTCTTTGCCGCCCCCTATTGGAATCGTAAAGCGAAAGACGACCTGGAGCGCTCTTGCTTCGATGAAGATCACAATGTCATGGCCTCGGCTCTCAAAGGTGCGCGGCGCCGCCTAAATGACAAGGGCGTGATGTATGTGCTCTTCTCTGATCAGGGAGATGTCGGGCGCGTCCTGAATTTGATTAATAGGAGTAAGCTGCGCGTCAGGAATATGCATATTTTCCGCCCCTCGATTCCAGAGGGGCACGTCCGGATTATTTGGGAACTCACGGTGCGATGAAAGCTCGTGTATCTCGGGTACCGTTCGGGCCGAGCATGGGCCCAAAAAGAAGGTCCAGGCGCTGCACGGTTCGCTTCGCAAAAGTCATAGAGTTCGCGGTACTTTCCGGCCGACGAGGCGCGCTCGACATTTATGTCGCGGTGACTGACCGCGATGATCACCGAAACCCGTGAAAAGCCCATTCTGGCGCACCTTCACGTAGGTAGCTATAATCCACGGTTAGCCTCGCGCTTCGAGTAGTCGCTCGAGACTTCACCTTGTCGTCGAACTCATCGCGCGGCCGTCCGGCAACGATGCGCCTCCGTTAACCGAAACGGTGTTTTTGCCTTGCGCAGTTGCGGAATGTTGCCCGGATAATCGTATTTGAGTAGCGCCTCAGTGGCGCAACGGCTGGGGATATGTTCCCGGCGAGTGTTGCGTAGCGAGACCTGACCTCTCGGTCGGGTCTCGTTTCCTAGCTCTGCGCGTTTCAACTCGGCCTCTTGTCGGCTCGTTGAGCCTTGCACTCATCCCAATGCAACAGAAGCGAATCGCGATTTTTGTCGCGCTCGAGGAGGAGCGGCAGGTTCTCGAGCGCAGCGCCTTGATCCAGGAACGCGTCGACAGTGACGTGCCATTCAGTCGCCGGCGTGATGCCGTTCTGCTGGACAAGCCAGACCGCTGGGGACTCGCCGTCTGGGACCGCGATCCGAAGGGGGCCTAGGTCGACCACGCATACCCGTCGACATCCTCGCGGGAGAAGCCGTATTTGGTGGCGATCGGATCATCCGAGACGCCCTGCCACATGATACAAGGTGGCAGCGCGATGGAAGCATCCATCGCCAAGGCACCGCCGGATGCGCCCATGCCGACCCGGCTCATGGATTCAGCGCCACCGCCGATCACGAGCTCGTGCTGCCTGTTCATGATTTGGGCCGCAGCGAAATTCATCGCAGCAAGTGCGAAGGCGTAGAAGCGGTTGATCTGCACGCCGGGTACCGTCTCGCCGAGAGGGGCCTTCAGGGCAGCGAACCGCGCAACGTCCGGACCGGCCTCGCCGATCGGGTCGACTACGTCGAGCATAACGTCGTCGACCGCACCTTCGCTCAGATTGTTGAGCTCTTTTTTGCGCCTCGAGGGGCACCGTGGCGAGCCGCAACGCCGCAACCTCATGCAGGGCACCATCCGGCTTGTCGCGGCCGCGCGGGGTGTGAACGTGATCCTAGATATATGCGTCAGCCAAGACACCGCCCGACGTGAGAAAGCGCTATATGGCCCGTCAACCACTCGGACCGGGTCGATGGGAAGATCGCCCCGCTCTACAGCGAGAACGGCCGGCCGGGAGCTGAGACGCCGTTCCGCCATCGAACCAATCATCGGACACATGAAGGCCGAAGGCCATCTCGACGCTGCTACCTTAGCTGCCGTGCCGGGGACGCTGCCAGCGTCGTCCTCTCAGCCATCGGCCACAATTTCCGCCGCATCCTCGTTGGCTTAGAGAACTCTTTGCGCCTGTTCCTGCGGCTGCTTTCCGCCCCCCTCGCCAGCCCAGCTCAATCCGGCTTCTTAACGGACGACCCATCGTTGATATCTGCAGCGATGCCCAATCATGTGCCTTATGCTGCCGCCGGTTTCCTGGCATCGCAAAGCCGGCTTAGAACCGTACCTTTTCGTAGTCGGGCTCCTGGCGGGCCTCGCCCCGGTAGGCAACAGACAATCGTGGCGGCTTTCAGACCTCCCAGCAGCAGCAATCGTCATCGATTAGGGTCGTGTCAGTCCGCCCTATCATTCCTGGTCTTGAGTGCCTTCTGAAGCGCAGGGAAGTCCGATGGCGGCATGGTGGCGACATCCACATTGAGCCTGCTGACATCGACCTGACCATGTTTTCAAGCGCATTAAGAAAGCCATTCCGTTTCATCACGACGAACATGGCGCAAGCTTCTCCTGGCATTCGCCGGTGATATGCTCGCACCAGGCTTGCGGGCTGCCATTGTCGTAATCCAGCGACGCTGCGCACCAATCGAGATCTCTCGTCGCGGCTCCGATTGCAAAGTTATAAATACCAGCTGATCGCGGCCAGAAAGATCGTTGCGACTGCCGAACTCCGGCTCGCCAAATTCCAAGTTATCAGCGAGCTTATGCGACCTGAGCGCTATTTCTTCTTTTGACGTGGACGAGCAGGCTTGCGACCTTTGCGCAATGTCCTACGGGGCGTTGCTCCTTTGGGTGGCTGACAAAGAACTCAGATACATGGACACCAAGTGCTTTGGCAATTCGATCGAGAAGATCTATCGTTGGATTCGCATCTTGCCGCTCAACAGCCCCCATATGTGAACGGTCAATCTGCGCATCGTAGGCCAATTGCTCCTGCGGAATACCGAGATCCACGCGGATCCGCCGCACATTCCAGGCCACAAGCGCACGAGCTTCCATGCGCCAAAGCAGCCATTCGGCAGGCCATAAAACCACTGGCTATACCCGCTCTATTGCCGCAAGTTCGTTCGAACGATAGCGAACTCGCCGCGTGGGCTTACATGAGGAAGTCGGCGTTAGATCCAGATGTCGGGCACGCGGCGCCCAATGAGTTGGTGCTGACGCCCTATGCTCGGTGGCATACTGATATTCCCAGATGCTGAAGACCGTGGGCGCTGACTTGGAAGAAGTTGCCGGCATCCTGTTACTTCTCGCCGGCCCTGCAACCGGTTTCCTCCTGCTGTAGCGACATCGTGCGATCCTGAAAAGCGCCTGGAAGGAAGAGGGGATTCCCGGCGATGATCATAGGCGTCGACCAGCACAGAGAGGCCGTGTCGCGCAATTGTGATCTTGACCTCTGGGCCTACCTGCGCGGCGCTGCGCTGGCTTTCATGGTTGGTGAGCGCGCCGGGGTATGAGGCTGTGGAATCACACGCTCTCTGGCCGGCGCGGAGAATGTCAGCACTTCTGGCGGGCAAGGACGCGGTCACCTCAAGCACCGCGGTGCGCGGGACCGAATAGAGATCCGGGGGACCTTGCAAACACCAGTGTCCGATGGGGGCTGCCAGTCTCACGCAATCCATCGCAAAATGAAGAGCAATCAATCGCATTATTCGATGATGCCGCCGGATCGATAGTTGTCGACGATTGCAAGAATTCGCCAGCGTCAAACTTCTGCTCCGCATCGCCAACTCCAATGCACGTCTCACCTGCGATGTTTGTGCATCGATCCTACGCTGATGGTTCGAGTAAGGCTGCGTAGAAACGAAGGTTCCATCGTTGCATCGGCGGAGTTCGCAATTTGGACGGTGCCACCAACGCGTATCAAATGAATCGAACAAGAGTTCGTCTTAGAAAACGGTACCACTGCACGTTAGTAGATTGAAATTCTCAACTATTGCGTTCACGCGCTATTCACAGCTACACGTTGTCTTGCCATGAGCTGTTCTCGTTGGCGGGCGGAGTAAGGGCAAACTGTTTCCATGAGGGAATTTGTGATTGCAGCTGGGACGGGGGCCCAATGGGCGCGAGGCGGGTTATCGTTGTCTGGTGCGGCATGTGCGTGTCGCAGACTGTTGCTGCGGCCCCTCGCGTTGAGATCCAAAAGAACTGCGCCGCTGCGCAACCGACTCAGCACCACGTTTGGACACACTTTGGCGTCACTTGATGCCCGTCAGCTGGGCCGAGTCACGGCCCATTGGCGAGCGCACTGCCCGGAGTCTCACCCCGAGATTGTTATCTTTGAAGCATCGTCGCGTGGCCGCCCTCCTTCCGGCGCACTCTGGCCAAGCCTCTTCGCGAGGGGTGGGGACAGTTGTCGAATAGCGCGATCAAGATCAACTTGTAATCGAAGGCGTTCCCACCAGCTTCGGAGGTCGCCGCATTTTGGAGTGTCATGTCTTCCGTTGTCCGCACCCTTCATCTTGGTCTCAACCTTCACGGCGCGGGCGGTCACTCCGCAGCTTGGCGTTGGCCGGGCACCAACCCCAGCGCTTTCTTCGACATCGAGCATTACGTTCGTGCTGCGAAGATTGCCGAGCGCGGCTTGTTGGATGCAGTGTTTCTGGCGGATACTCCCGCCATCTCCTATGACGTCACTCGCCAGCCGCCCCTCAACGGGCTTGAGCCTACGCTCGTCCTTTCCGTGCTCGCGCGCGAGACAACGCGAATCGGGTTGATCGCAACGGCCTCGACGACCTACAATGAGCCATACAATCTGGCACGACGGTTCCTGTCGCTCGATGTCATTAGTGGTGGCCGAGCCGCATGGAATGCGGTTACGACCTCCAGCCCCGCGACGGTCGCAAACTTTGGCGGTCGCCAGATCGGACGCGAAGAGCGCTACAAGCGCGCCGAGGAGTTCGTCGAAACCGTCCGTGCTCTTTGGCTGAGCTGGGGGGATGAGACCATTATCGCTGATCAGGCATCTGGAGTTTACGCCAATACCGATCATTTCCGGCTGCTTGATCCCAGCAAGAATGCGTTCGCAATCCGAGGCCCGCTCACCCATCCCGGCTCGCGCCAGGGCTATCCTATCATCGTCCAGGCTGGAGGCTCGGATCCTGGCGTGCGCCTTGCGGCGCGCAGCGCCGATGTCGTTTTTACCGCAGCTGGGGACTTGAAGACGGCAATCGGGGAGTCCGAGCGCCTGCGCGCGCTCTCGCGTCAATTTGGCCGCCGTGCAACTCCACTCATCCTCCCCGGCCTCGTCACCTTCATCGGCGGCACGGAAGAGGAGGCACAACGCCGAAAGAAGGAAATCGACGCGCTGCTTGATCTGACGCGTGCGATGGAGGCCCTCGCACGGAGCATGGACGTGCCGGTCGAAAAACTCAGCCTCGACCGGCCCATTCCCGAGGAGCTCTTGCCCGATCCTCACAATGTTGCGTTCTCGGTTGGTCATCACCGCACGTTCGAAGCATTGGCGAGGGAAGGCCGCACGGTTCGCGAGATCATTGGCAGCGTTCAAGCGTTCGGTCATCGCTTGCTCGTCGGTGCACCCGAGCAGATCGCCGATTCGATCGAATCATGGTTTCGCACAGGCGCGGTCGACGGCTTCAACATCATTCCAGACGTGCTGGAAGACGGCGCGACGGCGTTTGTCGATCTTGTCGTGCCGATCCTACAGAGCCGCGGTCTGTTTCGCACGGAATACCAGGGGGAGACACTGCGCGAGCACCTGGGAATCCCTCACCACGACGTTGCTGCCGAGACGTTGGCGAGGCCGTCGTCTCTGTGACGCAATGTTTGTCCACATACACCGGAGTTTGGAGATGTCTGTTATCGAACGCACGAGCCTTTGGCGTCTCGGCATCCCGCCGAACACTCGAAGAAAGCAAAAGGCGACGGCTGTCCTGTTGGCGGTCTCAACGCTCCTGCAGATCTCGATCATGGCGTGCTGCTCTGCCCAAGAGGCGTCAGCCGGCGGACCGAAACGAGGAGGCACCATTCGCTACGGGCATTTTCAAGAGCCGCCCTGCCTGTTCGGGGGATGGGTGCAGCAGTGGTATCTTCAGCGGCAGTATAGCGACAATCTGGTTGCTCGGAGGGAAGATGGAAAGATTGTGCCTTGGCTCGCAACGTCTTGGACAATCTCCGACGACAGGAAAGTATACATCTTTGAGATCAAGCCAAACGTCAAGTTTACCGACGGGACGCCTCTCGATGCGCAAGCTGTTGCCGAGAACATCAACGGATGGCTCGGCAATGATCCGGATCGTCGCAATCCGACTGCCGCTCCTTACCTCGAAGACAGCTTCGAATCGGCAACAGCAATTGCCCCTCTCACACTGCAGATAACGCTGAAGACGCCATTTCAGCCGTTGCTCAACGTTTTCGCGCAGTCCTCCCAAGGCATTTTGTCACCAACTGCGCTCAAGCGCGGACTTGCCGTGAACTGCAACAGCCCGGTCGGGTCAGGCCCGTTCATCGTGGAGAAATGGAATCACGGGCAGAACGTCGTGTTTCGCCGCAACCCGGATTACAATTCGGCACCAAGTCACGCCAAGCACCAGGGGCCGGCTTACGTTGACGGCATCAACTGGAGGTTCCTTGCGGATCAAACCGTCCGCTATGGCTCACTGCTGACGGGCGAATCTGATGTCGTCTATGATATTCCGGCAGTTGCCTGGAAGGACGCCAATTCCCGCTTCGCCGTCTTGCGGCATATAACAGGCGGCACCCCTTTACGCCTGGCGTTGTATACGGCACGGCCCCCCTTTGACGATGTGCGCGTCCGCCAGGCTTTTGCATACGCTGCTGACCGAAGAGCCGCCGTCGAATTGTCCTTCCTCGGCGCTTTGCCATTCGAGGCTAATGGATCGCTCAGCCAGAGTTCGCCGGAATATATCAGCGGGCTCGGGCGGTCCTATGGGTATGACGTTGGAAAGGCCAATCAGCTCCTCGATCAAGCGGGTTGGACTGAACACAACAAGGACGGCATTCGCCTCAAGAATGGCAAGCCCCTCGTCGTTCGAATCTCCTATTCGAGCGCTTTTCTAAAGCCAGACGGCGAGCAGGCATTGCAGGTCATCCAGCAGCAGGCGAAAGCTGCCGGATTCGAGGTGCGCCTTCAGCCGACCAACCAGGCGGATTTCTTTGCTGGGAAGAATCTCGGTCCGAACGACTACGAGGTCGTGCTCCTCTATTGGGTTGCACCCGGCGCAGAGATCTTCCGCATTTCATGGAAGCCTGATCGGAACGGCGAGCGGAACCGCTTTAATCCGTCGCGCTACCAGGATGAGGCACTGTGGAATGTCATTCAGAGAGCGGAACAGGAGTTCAACGATGGCGGGCGGACTGCGCTTTATCAGCAGGCTGAACGCAATATCGTGGAGAAAGCGGCCGTCCTAGGCCTCACGGTGCTCGATGTCACATTGGCAACCAGCCCAAAGCTGAAGGATGTCTGGCTGGACCGCGGGTCGGTCGGTGAACCCGTCTTTTATGACGCTCATTTCGTCGACGTGAAGTGATGCGTGTAAATAGCGCAGCTCATGTTCGGATAGGCTGGCTTGCGAGCAGGTTCGTGTCCGCTGCGACTGTGGTGTGGCTAACTGCGACCTTCACGTTCCTTGTTCAATGCCTGATGCCCGGCGACCGCGCCCAGATCATCATTAACATGGCGAGTGGCAACGTTGGAGAGGCCTCTCCAGCAGAGCTCGCGGCGGTCAACGCAAAGTACGGCTTTGATCAGCCACTCGTTCTGCAATACGGCAAATACATATGGGGCATCCTGCATGGGGACCTTGGCTTGTCATACCAGCAGCATCGGCCGGTCCTTGACATCATCGCAGAACAGATTGGGCCAACCATCATTCTGGCGGTTGCGGCGCTCATTGCGGCATGGGTCATCGCGGTTCTGACGACCGTCCTCGTCGCCGGCCAAGACAACATGTGGTCAACCTTGCTCAGCGGAATACAGGTGTTCCTGGCGACCGTGCCGCCCTACTGGCTGGCTACGATCCTCCTCGTTGTGTTTGCGGTGCAGCTTCGCATTGTACCGGTCATCGGGGGCAATTCCCCGATCGGGCTCGTTCTTCCAACGATTGCGTTGGCTTTAGAGTTGTCGGGATTCCTCGGGCAAATCGTTCGCAGCGAATTCACGCGTGTCCTCGAGCAGCCATTTGTCATCTCGGCGCGGGCACGAGGTATGGGTGAGCTCGGCGTCAGGTTTCGCCATGTCCTGCGTCATGCAGCGTTGCCCGGCATCACTTTATCAGGCTGGGCGATCGGAAAGCTTCTTTCCGGTGCGATTCTGATTGAGGCGGTATTTGCGCGTCAAGGCCTTGGTGGAGTCCTTGTCGCTGCGACGTCCTCTCGAGACGTTCCAGTCGTCTCGGGGGCTATTCTGATCTCCGCCGGCCTGTTCGCCGTCACCAATATGCTCGTCGATCTCACCTACCGAATCGTCGATCCCAGGATCAAGATGACATGAGCAGGGTAGGTGACTGGAGCGCGTGTTCGCAGCTGATAGAGGCGTCGGCGATCCTCCGTCGTATTCCTCTTAGGGTTCACGTAGCTCTGATCGTCATTGGTTTCTTTATTGTCGCGGCAATCGCGCCGAGTCTGCTGCAGACGCACGATCCGCTCGCGATCGATCTGACGGCACCATTGCAAGCTCCCTCATTCGCGCACTGGTTCGGAACGGACCAATCAGGCCGGGATATTTACTCCCGAATTGTCGAAGGAGCAGGCCAGTCACTCACCATCGGGCTTGGCGCAACTGCGCTGAGCATCGGCGTTGGGCTGGTTTTTGGCATCATTGCCGGCCTTGTGGGTGGCGCGCTCGACAATGTTCTCAGCCGGCTTTTGGACGTGCTGTTCGCACTTCCCACGCTGTTCCTCGCGCTTCTGTTCGTGAGCTTGTTCGGTCCATCGGTGCTGACCCTCGTTATAGCGGTCGGAGTTGGCACAGCTCCGGGCTATGCTCGGATGATCAGAGGACAGGTTCTGTCTGTAAAAGGGGCGCCTTATGTGGAGGCTGCCAAGGCCCTCGGCCATCCTTATCCACGTATCCTATGGCGGCATATCATTCCGAACGCGATGAGCCCGCTCACGGCGATGATGACGCTTGGCGTTGGGCAAGCGATCGTCTGGGCGGCGGGTGTTGCGTTTCTCGGTCTCGGCGTCGCTCCCCCGGCGCCTGAATGGGGCGCGCTGCTAAATGCTGGGCGAAACTATGTGATCTTCGCATGGTGGCTTGAGATCATGCCGGGCATTGCCGTGGTGTCGTTTGCTCTCGGCCTGACTGTCGTCGGACGCTATTTGCAGGATCTCCTGGAAGGAAAGATCTAAGTAATGCTCCACGTTCCTAATCAACAAGTGTCCCCGCAGGCGAACCTTCTGACAGTCGATTCACTCTGTGTCTCATTCGGGCGGGATCTTCCTGAGGGAACAGCCGTGCGCGGCGTCTCATTCTCTCTCCAGGCTGGGCGCTGCCTGGCCATTGTCGGAGGGTCCGGCTCCGGCAAGAGTGTGACTTCGCGCGCCGTTGTCGGTCTTGCCGGCCGCCGGGCTCATGTCCATGCGCGTCAACTGACCTTCGCCGGCACTGATCTCACAGCTCTCGATGATCGCAGCTGGCGGCGCGTCCGCGGCAAGGAGATCGGCTTCGTTCTGCAGGATGCACTCGTCGCGCTCGACCCGCTACGCCCGGTGGGCAAGGAGATTGGCGAAGCATTGCGTCTCCACCGTGCGGTTGCATCAAGCGAGGAGCTCGAACGGCGCGTCGTCGCGCTCCTTGAGCTCGTCGGGGTGCCTGAAGCAGCGGTCAAAGCCCGGCAGCTGCCGCATCAACTATCCGGTGGCCAGCGCCAACGCGCGCTCATCGCTGCCGCTCTGGCCCTCGATCCACGCATCCTGATCGCCGACGAGCCGACCACGGCTCTCGACGTCACCGTGCAGGCGCAGGTGCTGGGATTGCTGGAAGAGACCAAGTTGCGGGGCAAGGCGCTTCTCCTGATCAGCCATGATCTGGCGGTTGTCTCCCGGATAGCTGACGAGGTCTTGGTCATGCATGAAGGCAAGGTGGTCGAGCGCGGATCGGCAGACCAGGTCTTCCAAGACCCTCAGCACACCTATACCCGCCAGCTTTTGGATGCGGTGCCCTCTGCGCGCCTGCGCGGCTCTCGCCCCTCGCGATTGCCCGCTGCTCGGGCGTGGAAGCCGCCGTTACGGTCTCAGGAGCAATCACCATCGACATTCCCTTCGGTCGTGCTCAGCGCGGCACATCTTGTGAAGCGATTCAAAGGACCAGATGGCGTGCTGCGCACGGCCGTCGATGGTATCTCCTTTGAGCTGCGATCCGGCGAGACTCTGGGCGTCGTCGGGGAGTCCGGATCTGGCAAGTCAACGATGGCACGATTGGCGCTGGCGCTTGACCCGCCCGATGAAGGCGCCGTTCTGTTTCAAGGTCGGGCCTGGACCACGCTAACCGAACGCGACCGCAGGGCGCGGCGCCGGGCCATCTCGGTCATTTACCAGGATCCTCTCAACTCCTTTGATCCGCGCTGGTCTGTGGGACACATCATTTCCGATAGCCTCGCAAGTGACGTGGAGAGCAGAGACGAGCGCTATGAGCGCGTTGTCGAGCTTCTTGATCTGGTCGGACTATCCCCAGCCCTGCTGGATCGCCGGCCGCTCGAACTCTCGGGCGGTCAGCGTCAGCGCGTTGCGATCGCCCGTGCGATCGCTCCAAGGCCCGCTGTGATCGTCTGTGATGAACCGGTCTCGGCTCTCGATGTCTTGATTCAGGCGCAAGTGCTGGACCTGCTGACCGATCTCAAGGCGCATCTCAACATGAGCTACATCTTCATTTCGCATGATCTCGGTGTAATCCGCCAGCTCAGCGACCGCGTCATGGTCATGCGCCAAGGGCGCGTCGTCGAGACCGGCACCAGGGACGAGATATTCCTCAATCCGCGCACCGACTATACGCAACGCTTGCTCGCAGCAGTCCCAAGCCTTGCGCGCGGTGGGGTCGCCAATCGTTCATTCAGCCGCGTCTAAGAAGACGCCGGCATAGATGGGCTCGTTTCAATGCTCTGTGATGAACGCCGTTTCGACGATCGGGCCAAGGCCTTTGGCGATTGAAGGCTCGAAGGCGCGTCCTTTAGGCGGCACAGGCGATGCGGGCAAGCTTGTTGGCGAGTGCGATCGCTAGCGCCCCCAAAGGTCACGAGCGCCGGGCGCGGAAGTACCTCATCCCCTTCTTCGGCAAGAAGGGCCTCTCAGAAATTACTGGCGTGAACGAGTACCGCATGCATCGGATTGCAGATGCCAAAGAGAGGTGGGGAAAAGCGCGACCTTCCTAGCTCGTCCTCAATGTCTTCCCATATGCTGTTGTAGTCAGTCTATTCGTGCGTTGGTGAGCGGGAGGTTGTCACATCCGCATCCGCCTGTTGGGATTCCTGCGGTGCAAGTTGCCGAGCATCTAAGCGCTTTGGGCTCGTCCATGATGCGACTGTGGGATTTGCGACTATGCTGTCGGGCCCAGGACACGTGCGCTTGAGCAAATAGCCTTTACAAGTCAAGCTCTCGTAGTTGGCACGAGCCTTGAAAAGGAGCTGTCATTCAGCATCGCATGCTCGAGGAATTGCAGTGATGGCTCACAAGATGAAGGCCTCTCAGTTCACCTATGCCGCGCACGGTTCCGTCACCGTGGACCAAACCAATATCGCGGTTCGCGCCGGCACCGACCGCCCGATGCCGATGACCGACCGTTCGGCGTGCCAGCCACCTGCTGCGTCTTCTTTGCGCTTAACACGCGCCAAAAAGTCGATGCGATTGCGGAGGCACTGATCAAGTTGCTCATCAGCGGGCGAGCAGCCGTCAGACCCTAAGCCCAACGGCAGGTCTAAGCCGACGCGCGCCTCCTCTGTGAGGCGCAGCTGCCCAGGCGGGCCGCCTGTTTCCGCATCGGTAGGCCATCACGAATTCAGGGCGGGAAAGATCCCTCTCGGCGGAACAACTCGTTTGCGGACGAGGCAGATCGAGCAGCAATCCATGAACAAAATAGTCGAAAGAAAACCAGTATCAGCTTTGCGATACGCAATGACGAGACGAGCGGCTGGCCAACACCTCACTGTCGAGCTCAGCGAAATTGTGAAGCTCGCATGGCCCATGGTGTTGACCCAGCTTGCGCAGGTCGCGATGATGACGACAGATCTTGCCTTTATCGGGCACATCGGGCCTGAGGCACTCGCCGCGGCCGCCCTGGCCGTCACGCTCTATCTCGTCAGCTTCACCTTTGGCGCGGGCCTGCTCGCGCCGATCGCACCTTTGGCGGCGCAGGCCTATGGCGCCGGGAATTATGCGATGGTACAGCGCGCACTGCGCACGGGGCTGTGGGCGGCGCTGATGCTATCGTTTCCGATCATCGCGTTTGCGTTTGGCGGAGAGCAAATATTGCTCGCTTTCGGTCAGGCGCCAGACGCGGCGCGGCTCGCCCAGCAATATCTGTTCGGACTGGCCTTGGGCGTGGTGCCGGCGCTATGGCTTCAGGTCATCCGTAATTTCATGAGTGCGGTCAATCGGCCGGAGCCGATCTTGTGGATCACACTGGCGGCTATCCCCCTCAACGCCCTGCTCGTGTATCTGCTGGTCTATGGGAAGCTCGGGCTGCCGCGGCTTGAGCTGTTCGGGGCCGCGCTTGCGAGCACGTTGGTGAACTGTGCGATGTTCCTGGCCGGTTTCTGGCTTGCCACGATGCGTCGTCCTTTCCGTCACTACCACGTGCTTGCAGATCTCTGGCAACTCGATTGGCCCTTCTTGCGGCAGCTGATCGTGATCGGAACTCCGATTTCAATCGCCTCCCTGATGCAGTACGGAGTTTTGTCGGCTGCCGCGCTCCTGGCCGGCCTAATCAGCACCAGTGCACTCGCTGCTCATCAGATCGCGCTTCAGATCACCGTGATTACATCCATGATCGCTTTCGGCATCAGCATGGCGGTGGCCGTGCGCGTTGGCCATGCGGTCGGCCGCAGCGACGGTTCCGGCATCCAGCGGGCAGGCCTGGCCGCGATACTGCTCGGTACCCTCATCGCTGCCCTGCTGACGGTTGCGGTGATCGTCGCGCGTTTTGAGATCGCCGAGCTGTTTCTGGACAAATCGGCCGAAGATGCCGACGCAACGATCGGACTGACTGCAGAGCTCCTTATCGTCGCAGCGAGCCTTTTTGTCACTGATGCAGCGCAGAGCATTGCGGCGGGCGGTCTGCGCGGACTGAAGGACACCCGGGTGCCGCTTCTGTTCGTCGGCATTGCGTATTGGCTGATCGGCTTCTCACTTGGCTACGTGCTTGGTTTGAAGATCGGGCTTGGTGCAATCGGTATCTGGATTGGCTTGTCAATCGGGACAACCATCTACGCGGGGCTCCTCGTCCTGCGGTTCCATCTGCTGGCGAGCAGGCGTGCTCTCAGAGCCGTCACTTGATGGCGTGAATCACGGTTATTGGCGTGATAATCTTAGGAATGCGAGGCTACTTACTTAGTGTGCGCTCCGCCTTCATACCGAGGCAAGCCGTTTGGTTCGGAAGAAGATGCTGAACCGCGTAGTCACCAGGAGCTGCGGGCCTTTCTAAGGCACATCGAAACGAATGTGCCGGCCAACTTGGCCCCCATCTGGGCAGCACTCCACTGAAGCATCCAAGGTCAGGACCTGGTTCGCCCGATGTCCGCGCTGGCACGTTCACTTCACACCACCCATGCCTCCTGCCTCGATCAGGTCGAACGCTTCTTCACGCTCATCAACTAACGCGCCCATCCGGAACGGCCGACGTCGTAAAAAAAGCGGCAGCTTTCTCCGCGCTTGCGATTTCACGCCCCTTCATGTGGACCGCTTAGTCCCAACTCCACCCTCTAGTACCTCGCGCGACTTTGTCGGCGAACTTCCGGGACGTAACTGCGTCGCCGGGATGAAAACTGAGGAACGGAAGGCGGGCGGCGATTTGTGGCTCAATGGTCCGACATCTGGAGAATGCGCGTACGTGCATCGAAGGCAACTATTACTCGATCGTCATAGAGAGCGACATTGGCTTTGCGGTCGAAGGCATAGAGAACAAGCGGGACTTGCCGTCTCGAGCGTTGCCAACCATTGTCCGGTTTGTGACGGAGAAGCGAGTGCTGTCAGTTACGAAATTCTGGCGGCGTCCGCCGCGCCGTTTCTGGACACGCATTCAACGTCAATTCAGGATAGGTGAGGGCTGGCACAGACATTGCTATTGAAGTGCGTCGTAAAGGCCGAATGCAAGAATAACGACCGCATGAAATTGTGGAGGTACCCCAAGTTGCGGCTTCTTCGGTCTGCTGTCGACACACTGATAAGTATCCGAATGGGGAAGTCGTGGGGAGATCAACTCCGTCTGCCACAACTCGCTTAGGCTTATGTGGGTGTCGACTCGTGATGGCACAATTCCAAAGGGCCGGCCAGGAAATTTACACCCTGATGAGTGATGATGCCTGTGTCGCAGAAATAAATCCAACGAGCGCTATGGGGCGCATATCGAGGCTACCTGAAACACGCAGGCGATGCAAAATAACGCCCGCACAGGAGGCTGAGAAAGTGCGCTCGTCATCGAGAATGGAAGATGTCGACAGTGACGCAAGCCACCGATACCAATAGCCAGTTCAGCGTGCACGAGGAGCTGGGAATCCGTCCAACGACGATAAACCAATCCTCGGCAGATGGTGACTTTGTCCGCTACTGGAGCCGAAACAGTGATCGCGCGTCCGCGTTGGCTGCGGTGGGAAACCGAACCGAGGAAGCTATCAAGAAGACCGGCATCGGCCTGCAGCTATCCTGCGAGAACTTTAACGGTCACGATCTATCCGGATTTCCATTGCGGCGATGCATTCTCAATCGTGCGCAACTTCACGGAGCGAAGCTGGATGGAGCCGATCTGTCCGAGGCCAACCTTATCTGCCCAGGATTAGAGCGAGCAAGTTTCCGCGGAGCCAAGCTCGATTTTGCGTATATGCATGCAATTGCCGCTCAGGTCTGCAGTTTCGATGATGCAAGTTTGCGCAATCTCGTCGATGCAACAGGTAGCCTGTTCCACGGATGCAGCATGAGGAGAACGCGTTTCGACAATGCAGTCCTAAGTGGCGTCCTCTTTTATCAGTGTGACGCAAGCCAGGCTGTCTTTGATGGCGCCGAACTGCAAGGATCGACCATCAATGAATGCTACCTGCCTCGCTCGTCCTTCCATTTTGCCAATTTGAGCCAGGTTACAATGACCAAGGCGCATCTCACCGGCAGCTCCCTTCTGCAGTCAAGGGGAGAGTGTCTATCGATCCTGCGCCCCACTTCGGTCGATGGTCTTGTTCTAGAGAACGCTCATCTTCCCTATTTCAGGCTTTCAAAGGCGAGCGGTCGCATCCTGGCCAAAGCGCTGGCCGCCCCCTTTTCGGATTTCAGCCTCTCAAATCTTGCAAAGGCAGAGCTTGAGGAGGCAGACCTATCTGAGGCGCGACTTCTGTCTGTGAATCTAGCCAGCGCCAACCTCGTCGGCGCGGTGCTTAACGGAGTATCTGTACGCTCTTGCCAGCTCGATGGGGCTGATCTATCTCGCGCATCAGGAGAAACCATTTCGATCACCGAGAGCACGATGCGCTACGCCCGATTGGGCGGCTTTCGTGCGCGCTGTGCGTTTATACGCGACTGCGATCTCGATGATACAGATTTTTCACAGGCGTATCTCTATCGATCAATGATTACAGGTGATCCTCCGCAATCTATGGCCTTGAATCGCGCCAATTTCGAAGGAGCAAACCTTGTTCAGTCATATATTGCAGCAGGAATGACCGGCAGCAACCTGGAGGCCGCCCGTACCGCATATGTTCGAATGAATCAATCGTCCCTCCGCAAGGCCAACTTGAGTGGAGTTACGCCGTTCCAAGCAAGCTTTGTAAAGACTGATTTTTCGGATGCAGAGATAACGACTTTTGAACCGCCGTTCTTTGCCGACAGGTGTCCTGGGCTCCAGGCCGCTTTGGAGGGGGTGGAAGATCAGAAATACAAACCTTCAGAGTATCTGGCTGACTTCTCATCGCTAATGAGACGCGGTCGAGAGGGATCGAGCTGATTTAAGCCGAAATGCGCATGGCGATCTAGACCAGCTGTCATCCCAGAAGGAAGATGGAAGAGCACGATGCGCCCCGCTGTGGCGGCGCTCCCAGGCGCTCTTTGCGCGGCCAGTGTGAGGGGTCGCTCTCACCACGCTTCCTGTCTGATCGAGCAGCCCAGCTGCTGTGAATCAACAAGAGCGGAGCAGGAAATATGCATCTAGCGTCTCTTTCAGCTGGCAAGGCCTTCATTGCGGACATGGCAAGACAAGGTCGAACGATCGGCACAGTACATACTCTGGGTGCATTGCATCAGGGGCACGCGGAATTGATCAGAAGGGCCGCAGTCGAGAACGATGTGGCCATTGTCACGGTCTATCCGAACAAGATCCAGCTCAGCCCGGGTCCTGAATACGAGTTCAATTTGGATGATGACATTGCGCTTGCGCTAGGAGCGGGCGCTTCTGCTGTGATTTCGACGACGGACGCGGAGATGTTCCCGCCAGGATATCGAACGTTTGTGTCTCAAGGGGATTATCCGCTGCGTGCGAACGGGCCTCATGGGCTCCTCATGGAAGGTATCACCGGATGCATCCGATGGATCTGTTTCGCTCGACCATCTCGCAGTTATTTCGGCTTGAAGGATATTGGACAGGCTCTTCTCGTAAAGCGAGCGGTGGCAGATCTGCTTCTTGATTGCGAGATACGATTTGTGCCGACAGTACGATACAAGAATGGAGTGCCTATTTCGTCACGTTTGCGACACTTCAATCGTTCCGAGCTGGACGAGCTTTCGTCCCTCTTCTTGGCGCTGGACCACTTGAGAAAAGAGGCCGCGCGGGGAGTATCTTGCGCCCAAGACCTGATAGACTCGGCAAGACCGCTGATCACATTCCGACGGTTTGAATTGGAATCTCTTCGCATTGTTGGCGCGGACAGCTTTGAAGATCAGAAGCAGATCGAGCTTCCCTTCATAATCAGTGGAGTCGCCCTTGGTCGCGGCCTCAGAGTGCCTGACAATATCTTTGTACCGGATCAAGATTCACTTTTGCATGGTCCTGCTGATATATGGATCGACTTGCCCGAAAGGTGGGAGTCTGGCGATCATGCACCGGCGCGGGCTTGAACAGATCAGCGGCGGTTCGCGCATTGGTCGCCCAATCGGCTAGGCGGCTTCGAAATGTCATTCCAACCTGCTGCCTGTCTCTGGCGAGTTGCCCTCGCTCCAGCCGAAGCTCTTCGGCTTTGCGCGACACCTGGAAATCCTTAATTGCCAATTGCTCCTCGAAAGGCTGACGGGTCTCCGGGAGGAGAGAACCGCAAGGGACTCTGTGAGGCGAACGATGGTCCTGCCGTGCATTGATTCCGTTGACCGCAGACCTGGTTGGCGGATCACGTGACGTTGATCGTGCTATTCGCGCACTTCCTCTTTCGCGGCGACTTTCATGACCGAGCAGGTTGCTGACCTATACAGATCGGGGAATTGCAGCATGGGCAGAGTGTCCCCATTGGAATGTCCCTCCAGTGAAATAGAGCTGGTCCCAGTTGTTTCCGCGTCGATAGATGGGACTGCTGCCGGGGCGTTAGGCTGCGATACGGAATGGCAGCGGGTAAAGTAGGCTTGATCTGGCGTGCTGCCGCCATGACTGGAATGGGGACGCCTACTGTTATGGAAGTTGAGATATAGGCCGATCGGGCTGCGCGCCCGGCTGACGCTGTCAACGGCACATCTCCTCGTGTTTGACGTTGCTCCAGAGCCGTTCGACAAACACGTTGTCTCGCCATGCGCCGTTCCGTCCATGCTGATCGCAATACCGTTGTCGGCGAGCACGCCGGTAAAAGCCTGTCCAGTGAACTGAGAGCCTGAGCCGTGTTGAAATTTCCGGCTTGCCGGGACGAGCCAAGGAATACGCCAGCGTTCGACGCAGAAGTTCATGGTGATCGACAGTCGCCACGACAGACCGCGACGTGCTGCGCAGTCCAACACCACAGCGAGATCGGCGAAGCCAATCGCCGTCAGAATGTAGGTGATTTTCATCGCCAGACTTGGTTCGGTCGCGTAATCTCCATGACGCGCAGCAGATATGGATGGATCTTGTGGCCGGGCTCGGGTCTGGTGGCGCGCGGATGGCGATAGAGCGTCTATCCCAATCCGCCGCATCGCCGTCTTCACATGCTGGCGGCCGATCTTGCTCTCTGAGCCGTCGTTGCTCCCTATGGTTGAATTGATCGAGGTACTCTCCAGCAGCATTGAGCTTCCTACCGGGTCGCCTCGGATCGGAAACATGCCGATGTCACTGTGAGGCGCACCCATCCGAACAACAATCGAGGAGCTTGAATCGGCCGTAGGGTCAGGTTGTACAACACGACGGCGGGATGTCCGCGGAGCATAGGCAATGAAACAGCTCTCTCTCTGTATGATACTTTATGTTGTTTGCGGACTGCTTGGGTTGAATGAGATTGCGCTCGCGGACTCAACGCGGCGCTACGGTTGCATCATAGACGGCACCGATCGAGAGCCGACAGGCGATCGGAATGGGCGCACCATTGTCAGCCTTCAATACACCTGCCGCGTTGCCGATGGTCTGTTGAAGGACGCGGGAATTACGGGACTGTCGGTCAGCCAGTGGGACAGTGAGAAAGGAAGGTACTTGGCTTCTATCGACATGTGCGCTCCACGGAATTGCGGTTGGTCAGGTGTTGGAGGGGACCGGTTCCTCTGTCACGGAGGACAACAGGGCTGTTGGCACCGCAACTTCCGGCAAGATGGTGTTTAAGTTCGCATCCGGATCGTTGGCGGCTCTCTCAGGAAGAACCGTAAAATTCACGACCAAACCCGTCAGTTCTCGTCAATTCGAGATGGAATTCACAGATTGGCCTGAAGCCGCTCACCCGAAATGACTCGCGTCGCGATAACGGTCATCTCGTTTCTAAAGGTCGAGTCGAGCTGTGAAGTCGCGATGTTTCCATTCCTGGCTCCGCGACCAAATAGGGTGGTGAAGTGGAGCTGGCACGTCGTGGCGCGCATTGGCGAACGTAAAAAGCATTTTGTGAGATACAATCAATTCCGAAATAGAACGTCAATGGAAGCCGAGACGAATTAGCACGCCTTGGTGTGCGTTGCGTGCACGGGTCACTCCGCCGAGGTCGTCCGCGGCTGGCGGTGCGGGCCGTCTCGGCTTTTCCGAAAAAAAGGCTTGTCACGGCGCTCAACGTATCGGACATTTGTGCGAGCGATGCACGTCAAGTCGCGACTTAATTCAATCCTCTAGATTGGCAGCGATGTTGAATCCAAGCTATTGACACAAGTCCCAGTTCACGTTGAAGCATCCTCCTGAAACGGAATCCCGCAAAAGGAGTGATATAGCCCGTTGTTAAACCGCAGCGGGAATTGATATCGCGGATAAGATTGATCTCTCGCTTCGGGACTGCGCGCCTGCTCCGTATGTGACAGGCGGATGAAACCGTCGCGCAAATTTACTAAATTCAATACGACGAAACAAACGTATTTCTAACTTGCAAATTGCATATTGAAATATGATTAACTTGTGGTAGAAAAGTGCTGCGTAGTCGCGCTGATTGATGAGACCGCGAGTTATCCGCTTCGTCCTCATAAGCTCGAACGTACCTGTTGCGGACGTGTGAAGAGTTGCCTTCCCAAAAATATCTTTAAGCTTAGCTCCCGGACAGAGCGAACATTTCTCATCGGCGAAAAGAATGCTGGTTTCGTTTCATGGACTGGACATCTGTTGACCGTATGATTGCGATGTAAGAGCGAGGTAATCGATCATGTTGCACGTCGATCCCGGCACCGCTGCCCGTCGACTCGTCCTCTGGTCAGAGGCGATGCAAGAGTCGGAGCTGTGCGCGACAGAGCGGGTCACACGATGGTCGTGGTCTGTAGCCCAAGATGCATTGCAGCCTTTTGTGGCGAGTGCTGCAACACATTGCGACCGAGTAGGGTGCATCACCAGGCCGACTTGGGTGGCTTCTGTTGTCGGTCCCTCGACCGAGTGGTCACGCAGCTTTGTTCGCGCATCACGATAGCGAGAGAATGAGCATGAGCAACATGACAGATAACATTATCCCGCGAGCGGATATCGTCAAATCCACGGCCCGGCTCGGTGCCGAGATCAAGAACGTCAGGCTATCAGATGAATTATCAGACGAGATGATCCGGGCTATTAGCCAGTTACTCCTTGAGCACAAGGTCATCTTCTTCCGTGATCAGGGACATCTCGATGATTTCGAACAGCATCGCTTTGCCTTCAGGCTTGGTTCGCTGGTAACGCCTATAGATATGAAGCCGGATCGTCGCAGCGGTCATGCGCGCCAGGTGCACACGGACGTCAGCTTCGGTGACGAATGTCCGAAGATCTCGGTGCTGCGCGGCGTCGTGATACCGCCTGATGACCGTGACACAGTTTGGTCAAGCACTGCGGCCGCGTATCTTGATCTTCCGGAGCCGCTGCGGATGCTGGCCGACAATCTCTGGGCAGTGCACTGCAGCACCTATGATTGCACCTTGACCAGGCACTCCGCCGAGATGGATGCAAAGCAATTTGGTGATGTCTTCACCGGAACCATCTGCGAGGACGCGCGTCCGGTTGTTCGCGTCCATCCCGAGACGGGCGAGCGCTTGCTCGTGCTCGGAGAGTCCGTGAGGGACTTCGTCGGCCTGGAAAGATATGCGAGCCAGAAGCTGTTTGACCGCCTTCAATCTTACCTCGCCTCGCCCGAGAATAGCGTAAGATGGAGCTGGAAACCAGGCGACGTTGTAATCTGGGATAACCGCGCGACCCAGCGCTGCGTCATCGGAAAATCCAGTGACCGAGATGGAGTCGAGAGGCGTTCTATCGATGGCGATGTACACCTCAGTATCGCTGGTCCTCGCAGCGTGGCGCGCTCCAAGCCAAAGCTGCAGACGGCCAAGGCTGCCTAGTGTGGCCACTGATGATCTGGTCTATCGTCAAAGAAGGAAGTGATCTGAATTGAGCGTCACCAAGGCTCTCCTGCGCGCAATGAAGCTGAGTAGCTGATGCGTACGCCTTGGCCTGGAAGCTCGAATGGATTCGCGCAAGGCACACGCATCCAAATTGTTGGTACTCCTCATGTTCGCCTCCGAAACGAGCCGCTCTCTTGCGTGCAGTTCTGAATGAAGTTTGCAGAGAACTCCCGGCTGATGAGACTGGCACCCGAACGCACGTAGCTTCGAGAATCCTTGAAGCTGCGTCACGAGGAGAGACGTCCATTGAGGTCCTCAAGCAAATCGGCCAGACGGCGTTGACCAGCTCTCCGACGATGTGGCCTCAGAAGGGCTCCCACTGTGTTAATCCGGCAGCCGTGGTCGGGGTGGCGAGCTCACAGGAAGCCAACATGGATTGACGATATGTGCGCGAAAAGGCGAGCCACCGCGCGACTGATCCGCAGCGACGATTGGCTCAGGATCAGGCAATTGGCTGCCTCCAAGCCAGTAGGGGCTGCCGCATCAGGTGCTGAATTGAACCTCTTCTTCGCCGTTCGTTAAGGTATTTCAGCCTCCGCGAATGATTGGTGGCCGCTATGGCTGCGGTCAAGGCGACGCATCCAAAAACCCTCAGCCAGGCGAAGATGCTATGAAAAGTTCATCCGCGTCACTGCTCAAGATTGACGGCGCAGGTTCGCACATCTGGTCTTGCCGAGCAGGCTCCATTTACAAATCATGTGATCTCCGCTGCGCGTGCTGCGGTCTAGCCGTTCACGAGCAGTGCGCTGATGCCTTGTCACACCGCTCGTACCCGCATTGTATTTATCGCAAATCTCAAAGTCCGGCCCGACCGCAGACAAGTGCGGAGCCGCGGCGAGCCATTCCTCGATGATGGGTTGTAGGGGTCAAGCATCGATGGCACATAGCTGCCCGATGAATGCCCCGCTGCTCACCCTCTTTCCAACCTCGCCGAGCTCTCGGGCTCCGGATCACGTCGGCGCGGACGATGCGCGCGACGCCGCAGCAACTGTCCGCAGTGATCCTTCCGGCGGCGCTTCCGACGATCTTCGTCGGCATTCGCCTCGCGAGCGCCTCGGTCATGCTCGTGCTCGTCGCATCCGAGATGGTCGGTGCCAAAGGCTATTTCATCAGCCAGTACAGCTTTTTGATCCCGCAGATGTACCCTCGCGATTACAGTCGCCGAGCTTACGTTCAGTGCCATCCTGCAGGTGATCGAGGGACATTTCACGCAATTGAAAGCGCTGGCCTCCTTAATGGTCCGCAGAGCTCCGATACAGGGGACGTACAAGCTCGTCGCGCCGTTCTCGAACCGGGTCTGGATGTACCAGCCATGTCACCCACGATCCTGGAGCGCGATCGTATCAGCTGATTGCTTCCGACGACGGAAGCGATGGAAAAAAATAGAAAGTGGGCGATTGGCCTCACTGACTGCGGGATGTGTCCGCGCCCAGTCTGGCCGCACCGGAACGGTGATCGTGGCCAGTGGCACCCACGCTCGTTCGAGCGTCACCGGATCGCGCAACTGGGCGACTGTGTCGGTGCGGATGTCGAGCCACTCGAATGATCGACCATGGACAGTGACAAGCTGAGCGGGCCGGAGTGTGGCGAAATGATCTTGACGAGAAACCCTTATCACTCGACAGACTCGAATTCCATGTTCTTGAGCGAGTTCAAGATGATGTTGCGAAACTGTTCAACTACCGGAAGTAGTGGCTTGACGTCCCTGGCCGGAAGACCGCTAGAGTGGGTCGCCCCATGGCACCCCGTTCCTAGAACAGAAACGCTGTAGTGATGGTTTCTTCGTCCAGAAAGGCTTAGTCGGCGTTATTTGCAACGGCAATACTGCCTCTGAGACAACGTTGCGTGCAGCTCCGATTGTCCTGCGGGTACGTCTGACCTTCGACGCGCTTGATGCCTGCGATCTGATCTTCAATCCGCCCACTAGCGTGGGGCGAAGTGATTGCGACACATCGCCCCACGACGGGACATGCTCGCCCCGCTCACTCGAGAGCGCACCGGAGTTCGTGACGCGACATGCCGCCTTGGACGAGGCGACCACCCGCCTGGATCGAAAGTGATGAGGGCTATGCCTTCGGGTTTCTTTTCCCGGCAGAAAGCTTGGATCAGAACTGGCCTAATTTGGTGTCCCAAACGTTTTCTGGGAAGCTCCTACTGAGCATCAGTCTCTCGCCAGTGGCTGTGGTGCCAGTTCGGCGGAGCAATGCCGCAGAATGCAAGGCTGACAGAGCATAGCCGAGCCCCTGGCAAAATCGGCCTGACCTCGCAATCTGATTTCGCCGCGATCAACCCACTCGCCGCAAACAAAGCGAACGCCGGCGAAAAAGTCCGTTGCGGGTGCAGTGCGGTCGTGTATTGTTGCAGTGCGGCAGCGCCTCGCGCGACCGCCGTCCTCCTTGGGCGTTTCCTCCCTAGACTTGGGCCGCTTGTCATTCGAGCGGCCCTTTTTCTTGCCAATCAATCCCAGCATTTAGCTGGTTTTGTCGATCGCCCTTCGCATTTGCGACATAAACCTGGACAAGGTCTGAAAACCCAATTGCCTGAATCCACCATTCTTTGCGAGCGCCTCCTTACCTATGCTGGCGCAAATTATGCTGGCGCGGAGCTTTTTTGATCCCTTATCCCGTTTCGTTCCAGTTGCGGATTGAAACGCCAATCCTCTGGGAGATTAGGAATTCGTGGCGTCAGCCGTACGCTAAAGCGCGACGGAATTCCGCGCCCAACTCACGTCGAAGATCATCCGGCAGGAGCGATCAGGGCAGGTTTCCCAATCTGCTTCCTGAGCGTGCATCAAGCTGGGGCAACACAATGCGCGCTCACGAGTGGTGTCGCGTTGGATCGCGCAATGGCGCCCTCGTATGCAGCGCATAGTTCAACATGCATCTCGGTCGTGAGCAATGTAGCTTGTTGAGCTTGTTCGCCTTGCCGCTTGCCGTGCTACATCGCTCCAGATTTGTCCCAGAAGCCACCGCCTAAGCGGCTATAGCCGAGTGCACGAAACGCATCTATGCGGCGAGATTCAGTTGTTCCGATGCAGGATGCAGCGCGCGTTAGACGCTCTTAAGGCATCCGTTTGCTCGTCGAAAAATGATTGGCTTTTTCAAGCACCGCCTCCTCACTGGCGCTGCTGCTGATCGCCATGGGGTGAATACTACCGGACTTGGTAGGTTTGGTGGTCCTCGATTGTCAGGTAAGTCGTTGGGCCTTCTTGGGAGACACGGTGGTCGGACAAAAGTGCGGCCGGGACGGGAGGAGACTCGATGCAATTCGATTGGACTGCGCTGCGCCGCGCCTCTCTTGCGCTGGCTCTGTTTGCCTGTGGCGTGATCGAGAGCGCTGGGGCCGACAATCCGCCGTCGCGCCCCGAGGCACAACGCTGGCCGACCAGAAGGGCAGTCCCAGCGCGCGCGGCGGCCAAACACCTGGCACGCCGTCAGCGGCCGAGCAGCACCGCCTTCCGCCGGACTCCACCACCAGGCAAACGCTCGAGCAGCCCGGGCGGACGCTCGCATTCACGGCGACCGCAGGTTCCATCCGCCTGTTCGACGACAAGGGGGAGCCGCAGGCTGACATCGCATACACCTCCTATCAGCTCGACGGTGGCGACCGCGCCACACGCCCCGTCACGTTCTTCTTCAACGGCGGGCCTGGTGCATCGTCGGCCTGGCTGCAGCTCGGCAATGCCGGTCTGTGGCGGCTGCCGATCAATGCCGACGAGGTCACACCATCGACCTCTGCGGAGGTGAAGCCCAATGCGGAAACCTGGCTCGATTTCACCGACCTCGTCTTTATCGATCCGGTCGGGACCCGCTATAGCCGCTTCGTCGCGAGCGGCGAGGATGTCCGCAAGCGGTTCTTTTCCGTAGACGGCGATGTCAGCGCGCTCGCTCTGGTGATCCGCCGCTGGCTCGAGAAGCACGACCGATTGTTGTCGCCAAAGTATGTCGCGGGCGAAAGCTATGGTGGTATTCGCGGGCCAAAGGTGGTGCGCCAGTTGCAGAAGCAGCAAGGTGTCGGCGTCAAGGGCCTGATCATGATTTCGCCGGTGTTCGACTTCCGCGACTTCGGCGGCACGAGTCTTCTTCAATACGTCGCAAAGCTGCCGAGCTATGTCGCAATCGCATCGAAGGGAAGGGGCCGGTGAAGCGGGCCGATCTCGTCGAGGTCGAAGCTTACGCAGCGGCGAGTTCTTGACCGACCTGGCCAAGGGCACCGCGGACAAGGAGGCGGCCACGCGGCTGGCCGACAAGGTCGCCACGCTAACGGGAATAGACCAGGCGGTGAGTCGCCGGCTCGCGGGCCGCTTCGATGTCGCCGAATTCCGCCGCGAGCTCGACCGCAAGAACGGCAAGGTGACCGGCCGCTTCGATGCTTCCGTGCGTGGCCTTGATCCCTATCCGGATTCTAACAGCTCTCGCTTCGGCGATCCCTCAGGGGAGGCGCTTCTGGCGCCACTGACCAGTACCGCCGTCGATCTCCTCACGCGCAAGCTGACTGGCGGCCGGACGGCTCCCATGAGCTAATCAACGGTGCGGTCGGGCAGGCCTGGGATTTCGGCCGCGGTCCCGCGCAGTCGGTGTCGGAGCTGCGCGAGATCCTCGCAACAGACGCGAAGATGACCATGCTGGTCGGGCACGGCCTGTTCGATCTCGCAACGCCCTATTTCGGCTCGCAGATTGTGCTCGACCAATTGCCCGCCTTTGCGTCGGCGCCGCGCGTCAAGCTCGCGGTCTATCCGGGCGGCCATGTTCTACTCGCGTGACGCGTCGCGCCAGGCTTTTCGGGCAGAGGTCAAAGCCATGATGAAGCCGGCCCCCGATTAAGTCAAAAAGATGCTCTCGTGCGTGGCGTATGTCAGCGTTTTCTTAGCTGCGAGACCACAGCTGCAATCCTGGCGTGAGCTTGCGATTGTTTTGGAGATTCCGACTATGACCCATCTTGTTCGAAGCCGGCGGCTTTTTTTGGCGGCGTCACCGGAGCGCAAATAGCCAGCTGGAAGTGCTCCATCGCGCGCGGCCACGTTCTTCATCGCGGATTAGTTCTCGGCCCACCTGAGCGCCTCCTCTTAGAAGCGCAGTGAGGACCCGATCGGAACGCACGAGCATCTGGTCTTTCTTGGCGCGAACCAGATCCAACGCGTGCGGCCTTCGATTTCACGAGCAAAGGAGGAATTGCCCACCTCCGTCGCAGTTGCGACGTCTGGGAAGTGCTGCGGACATCAAACAGATCATAGAGAGCGACGCTCTTGTTTTCCGCTATGGAGCTCAACCAGAACGGCATTTCTGGGCTGCTGTTGTAAGCCGAATTAGTGTGGAGTAGCCCCAGCATCAACGACCTGCTACGCTGGCTTCGCGACAAAGGGAGGGCATGATCATCCACACGCATTTGAGCTTGCGGGCGTTCAAGCTCAGCCGTGCTCGACAAGGTCGTAAGGCATTCTTTCTGGCGCAGATGACCGCAGATCCTGTTTGGTTCCTAACGGCAAGTATGACGACTGTCGCGCTCTAAGCACTAGCTGTCACCCGAGCGGCGTCCGGTTTTCCGATCCCAAACAACAGCTTAACACGTTTGCCGAGAAGCTGGCACGGCTGTTGCTACTCAAAGACAGCGAACATTCGAACCGTCAATTGCATCGTTATGTGCTGCAGCCGGCTGCGAAAAATGCAGTTCGGCTGCACCTCGTTGCATAGTGGTGCTGGAGCAAGAACGAGGCAATGGCCAGACCGAGTAGATCTGTTCCGCTGGAATTATTCGGGCGCGTGCACAGGGCGTCCCATCTGAAAGGAACGCGCGGCTTGTCTCGACGTGACACGAATTGTTTGCGTACGCGACATTGTGCACGCAAGAACACCGGCAAGACCAATCTCTTGCGCGACCTCACATCGAGCGCTCGCCAGAAATGGCGTCGAAAACGACGTAACAGGATCAGACTGTTTAAGGGCGTCGGTTGCGCGTGGCTCGGCGCTATAAGCCTAAAGCAGCCATGTCGCACATGTTTCATCGATGGACGTGTGTGCAAGTCGGTAATGTGCACCTAGTAAAGGTTAGGATGCGATCAGAAGTTCGTTCTTGGCTTGCCACAACGATTGCGCTCGTTGGAAGTGGTGCCGCCAAACCAGCGGATCTTGGGCCTGCAGTGAACATCCCGCCAGGACTATGGAGCTGGAGCGAAAGATCAAATTGCGTGCTCGTCGGCGGCCAGTACGGCCGTAAGTCCTACGGTCCGTCAATCGATCGTAACGTCAGCGATACCTCTGGGCTCTTGCAAGATGGCAAGATCTGCCACAAACGAGGCTGCTGCGGCGGCGATATCACCCGCCGACGACCATTGAGATGGATGTGCTCACGCACTTCCCATCTTGCAGGTTGCGCCCGATCCATGTGCAAACGGCGCCTCATTCCTCGAATCGGCGACGATCCGCCTCATCGTGTCTTATTCAACCATCGCGCGCCGACTCCCGCTGTCCTTGCAGGATTTTCGGCCGTGCCGTTAATCGCCGGCGTTGATAAAGCCCGTCGCCGAGCTGTTCCAAAGCATCCAACAACCGATTGTTTCAATGAGTCATCGTGCGCCAATCCAGATGGAGCCGGCTCGCGCTGTGAGTGCGGCCGGATCGCGTCATGAATGTTTACGATGACCAACGACCCGCCGCGATCCGCGAGGTCATGCCGTTTGTATTCCAGCACTGGCTGAAGCAGCCTGTCCGCCTCACGTTCGTTCTCGTCGGTTTCTTAGGCGCACCGATCGCCGACCTGTTCATGCCGCTTTATTCGGGCCATCTCGTTGACGCATTAACGTCGGGTCCGAACGATCTGGCCGCGCGGCATGCGGCGCTGGTTGCATTCGGCAGCATCGTCGCCCTGGGTCTCATCTCGCTGATCCTACGGTTTGTTGGCCTGAAGGCGATTGTGCCGTTCACGCTGAAGACGATCGCCGATGCAACATGCGAAGCCTTCATGCGGGTGCAGCGCTTCTCGACTGATTGGCACGCCAATTGCTTTGCCCGCTCGACCGTTCGCAAGATCACGCGTGGCATGTCTGCGCTCGACCTGCTCAATGCCACCATTCTGATGGCATTATGGCCATCGCTCGCGGTGCTCGTGGGCTCAATGATCCTGTTAAGTCTGCACTGGCCAGGGCTCGGCGGCGTGATCGCACTCGGCGCGGTCATCTATGTCGCGATTACGATAGTGATGACGATCGGCTATATCGCGCCATCGGCACAAGAAGCCAATGCCTGGGATACCAAGGTAGGCGGCACACTGGCGGACGCGCTCACCTGCAACGCCGTGGTGAAATCATTCGGCGCAGAGATGCGCGAGGATGCGCGTTTCAATGGTGTCATCAAGCAATGGCAGGCACGGGTGTCGCGCACGTGGCAGCGTGGGAACGGCTTTTATCGTGCAGCACGTGATGCTTTTGTGCTTTCGCTGTTTGGTAATCGGCGGCGCTATCCTGCTGTGGATAGCCGGGCGGGCCTCGGCGGGCGACGCCGCTATTATGTCATCCACGCCTATTTGCGTGAGGTCGGCATGCACATCAACAATCTGCAGCGTTCTGTGACCGACATGACGGAACTTGTTACTATCAATCGAGAGCAGATGGGCATCATCGATGCACCCGGTGCCAAACGATCGAAATTCGAGGTGGAAGGATTACATTCGAGGATGTGACTTTTCACTATGGGGGTAACCGCGCGCCTTTGTACGATGGCCTGTCGATCGACATCCGCGCCGGCGAACGCGTTGGACTTGTCGGCCGTTCCGGTTCGGGCAAGGCTACGTTTATCAAGTTGGTGCAACGGCTCTATGACCTCTCCGGCGGCAGGATCCTGATCGACGGCCAAGATATTGCCAAAGCGACACAGCAATCGCTGCGTAGCCAGATAGCGGTTGTGCAGCAGGAGCCGATCCTGTTTCACCGCACGCTGGCTGAGAACATCGCCTACGGCCGGCCCGAGGCCGACATGGCCGCGATCGAGCAGGCGGCGTGGCTCGCCTATGCGCATGACTTCATCCTGCGGCTGCCGAAAGGGTATGGCACGCTGGTCGGAGAGCGCGGTGTAAAGCTGTCGGGCGGTGAGCGGCAGCGGGTCGCGCTGGCGCGGGCGTTCCTAGCGGACGCGCCGGTGTTGATTCTGGACGAGGCCACTTCGAGCCTCGATTCGGATCGGAGGGGCTGATCCAGCAGGCGATGGAACGGTTGATGAACGGACGCACTTCGATCGTGATTGCGCACAGGCTATCGACGGTACGCAACTTCGAGCGCATTCTGGTGTTCGATCGTGGTGAGATCGTGGAGCAGGGCAACCACGGCTCCCTGACCCGGGCGGGCGGCATCTATCGATGGCTGTTCGAACGGCAGGCCACGCACGACCGGTTCGACGAGCCCGTTCAACAAGTCGTTAACGGAGTTGGCACGACCTGATCCGGCTCGAGATCATAAGGACGTCGGGAGCTAGGGGAGTAAGCTTTGTTCCGAACACACGTGTCCGAGACGTCAGCGGATCACTACGTTTTTCGTTTGTGAAGGGCTGCCAGCCATTCCGCCTCAGGTAGTGCTGCAGTCTTGCTCTTAAATGAACCAACGTCGTGCTCTTGCGTGTCGGGTAGCCAAGCAGGCAAGAACCACCAACCACCCGGGCGGTAACTCTTGCTGTTCCTTGTCGATCCGATGATTCGGACTGTAAACCAGCCGGGATCGACGTTGACCCGAGTTCAGGCAATTCGAGGCCTGCAAGCCAGAAGGACCACCGCATCAGATGGGTGAATCGAACTTCTACTTAATCGTTCATCAAGAAACGGATTCTAGCTTCGACGAATTATTGGCGGCCGCTATGAGTGCGGTCAGGATGAGGCACCAATGAACCCTCAGCCAAGAAGATGCGGCAGAAGTTGTGTCCGACGTCGAAGAGGATGACGTTGGCGGAATCTCCAGCGCGTCCCTTGAGATAGCAGTGTCCGATGTGACCTTCAGCCGGCATATCCCGATGATGGGCTCGATTGCGGAGCGGCGGCGCAGCTCGCGCCTAATGGATGGACGACGCCGCGCCTCTGGCCGGAGACGAAGACGCGACCGGAGTTTTTGCGGCGTGGCCGCGGTATCTTTGCCGACATAGGCCCGCTCGATAGGACAGCCCGTGAACGCCTAGGGGTGGTCAATGAAGGCCCGCAAGGTGTGAGCGCCGTAGGGATTATCGGGCAGCGACCTGCATACAGGACGAACAGGCCGCCGGGAGTCCGGCGGTTGTTGATGACGATATAGGACTTCACGGAGCTCGTAGGGCGGCGGCCTTGCCGATGCAATCCACCTCCGGGGCATGGAAGGAATAGAGCTTCCATTCGCGGTGGCGCTGCTGCTGCGGCGGTGACTGGCCCGTCCAAGGGGAAGTGCAGACCCCTTCTCCAAAGCCGGCTGACCTTCGATCTTGGGGCGGAGAGTGATCCGGCCGGGCCGGCTGCACAGGATGCGCAACTGCCGCTGATGCCGCTTGAACTGCTTGGCATAAGCGTAACGGCCCTCCATCATCGCCGCAAGATTGCCGAAGCCCGACGCCGTGCCGTCTCGCCAGGCACAGATCCCCGCATGCAGCAGCCTGGCGTCAGTCGGCAAGCTGATGGCCTTCGGCTGCACCGTGGTGTCGACGGTGACTCGCTTCAGGTCCTGAATGCGTAGCGCGCCGCCTCCTGCCCCACCCCCAGGCTGTCGGCCAGCAGCAGTTCCAGCTCGTCGCCGAGCCGCTTGCGCCAATGGGGCAGGGGCCAACGCTCGTTCGGGAACGTGCTGGAGACTTCATAGCGGTGAAGTTCGTAGATCCAGGGGCTGCAGTCCCTTCGTCGGAGAGGCTGCAAATGTGTTGAGCAGCAACAGCCCGATCACGAACCGGCTTCCGATCCCGGGTCTACGCTCCTCGCTGTAGAGCGGTGCGACCTCGCGATCGACCGAGTTCAGTCCATCTTGCCGCTAAGCTACACCAAATCGTGCTTCAGGTTGATGATCTGATCCAGTGTCGCGCGAAGCAGCTCGTCTTCCTCCCTCGCTTCCGTTCTCGCTCGCCTTTCGCTGCGATCGCGTAAATACAGCTGGCGCCTCGAAGACGCGCCCAGCAATCCGACCCGGGCACCTTTATGCTATTGATTGAGCAAATTCACATAGCCGGCAAACCAGAAAACCATCCTTTCCGTTCATGCGATCGACAATCTCGCAAAAAGTCGGCCCTTTGAACAGATCGTTAGACAAGGTTAGGATGGATTTCCCCCAGAACCTGAATAGCAAGGATGAGACCTCTGCGTCGATCAGTTGACGCATCAAATCGACATACTTGCGCCCGACTAGGCCACTGTTCATATAGGTGCCGTCCTCAAAAACATGTACTAAAAAGGCTCGGAAATCCAGCGCTTGCAGGCGTCGTAGATCCCGCCCGTTCATTCCTACGAGGCTCGTGGAAATCCGGATGCCATGGCCAGATGCGTGGGCATGCTCAACCATTTCGGTACAATCCGGATTGAGTCAGGGCTCCGAGTATCCCGACAAGCTGAGGTCGACAGCTGCTGGTACGCGCGCCAGGCATTTCTTGAAATCTTCAACAGAAGATACTTTGCCTGAGATACGGCTCTTTGTCGGGCGGCGAACTTGTCCTGTGGACAATAAGAACATCCGACCACGCAGCCCGTGGTCGTAGTTATTTCCAAGACCTTGCCGTCGGGAATCACAGAACAAGGCAGATCCTGTGAACTCATCGGGTGTGATTCATTCATTCTCAGAGTTCTCCCACACGTCGGGAACTTACAAAAGCCCGACCGAGGACCGCGAACCTTGCCTCGTATAAGGGCTTACTCATGGGCGCCCCGGCAATCACCAGCCAACGCAGGATGAGTGTGCAAGGCTGAACCCATCGATCGGGATGAGTGGTTTACTGCCGTAGCCGCACTCAACAAACTCGCCAAAAGCATCGCGGCAACCGGGCCCATATCAAGGCAGCGCGGGACCCGCTGATTTGATCCGTCTCGGCACCAGGCCTGCAACAAGGACGGTAAGCGTCGAATGAACTTGCATTGATCTGCAGTCAAGCTCGCTCAGGATAGGGCAAGCGGGAAGGCGGACAAACTCAACACGCTACGTTGCTCACGTCGAGATGCATGTTGAGAACTTTCCGCTGCATGCGAGGCCGCCGGTCGCGAGAGCGCGATCCAGACGGGCCACGCACTCGTGAACGTTCGCCGCCTCATGGGCCATGGCCGCCTCGATGGCGTCGAGACAGCGCGCGTGATGGGCCGCCTCTATTCGGCGGCACGGCTTTACGTCAACTTCTTCCAGCAAAGGGGCTAAAGTGATCAAGCGCTATCATCCCCCGTCGACGCCCTATGAGCGTGCATTGGCGCATCCAAGGTGACTGCGGCCGCGAAGAAACGGCTGCGCAATCAGTATCGCTCGCTCAATCCGGTCGGGCTATTGGCCGAGATTCGTGCAACTCAGGCCGAACTCGGCAATCGCGTCGATCGCCGTGCCGGACAGGACCGCAGCGACCTTCGCGAAGAGGCTCGGCAAGACGGCGACGGTCGGCGAGCCGCGTGCCACGCACCGGCGCACCCATCGGCCCTACAAGACGAGGGTTCGCATGCGTCCAAGCTTGATCGCCATATCGCTGTGATTGAGGGTTGGCTCGCCAAGCAGCCGCAGCTGACCTGCGCTCGCGATTGTCTGCCGGCTGAGCGAAAAATACGCCGAGGAGTTTGGGACGAGATAGCATTCGATCGTGCAGCGTCTGCTGAGGCGAGCTCAGACGGAAGGCTGCCGAACAGCTGGTTGCTCGGGGCCCACTCGACGACGCCACGACCGCAGCCCCATTGCCCGGGGTTGTGGACGGCTCGGGCTATGCAGGGCCGACCCGCCCACAGCCCCTCTTGTCGAACAAGCCGGGAAAGCCACTTGGCGCGGCCGATCAATCGGCATCGGATCGTCATCGGCAATGGCGCCATCAGGGTAACATCTGCAGATGAAGCAATACGGGGGGCAAATTTTGCAAACGATGACGCAATTGCGATCCGCGCTCGTGAGCCAGGGAGCTCCCGCTATCGTAGAGCTCTCCCAATCAACCGATTCGGAGCGCTACCATGAAGCAATACGTCGGGTTGGATGTCTCACAAAAGGAAACTTCAGTCTGCGTAATCGACGAAAGTGGGCGAATAACGTTCGAAGGCAAGGCCAAATCCGAACCTTGTGCATTGACCGAGCTACTTCGCAAACGTGCGCCAAATGCCGAGCGTATCGGTTTTGAGACTGGAGCGATGACGAGCTGACTTTGGCACGAGCTCCGACGCCTTGATCTTCCTGTCTTCTGTGTCAATGCCCGCCACGCACATGCCGTACTCTCGAGCCGCTTGAATAAAAGCGATCAAAATGACGCCCGAGGACTAGCCGAGCTGGTTAGGGCCGGCTGGTACCGAGAAGTGAAGGTCAAGAACGAAGAGAGCTAAAGGACCCGGGCCGTTCGGTGGCGCGCCTGGTCGGAATTCGAAGGGACATCGAAAACCAGGTCCGAAGCATCCTCAAAGAGTACGGCCTGCTGTTCTCAAGAGCTATAGGCCTTCAATTTCGGAAGCAGGTCAACGACTTGTCGGGTGATAATCACCACCTGCGTTCCTCTCTTGCTGGTCCATGATCAGGTCTGCGCGCAGCAAAGCAGATTTGACGAAAGAGATTCGCCGGCTCGCAAACGCGGATGAAACGACGCGGCGCCTGATGACGGTCCCGGGCGTGGGCGTCGTAACCGCCCTGGCGTTCAGGCACACGTTCGACGATCCTTCACGCCTTCGATGTGCGTCGGCCGTTGGGGCTTATCTGGGGCTTACGCCTCGACGCAACCAGTCCGGCAAGATCGATCAGAACGGCAGAATCTCACGCTGGAGCGATCGACTTCTGCGAACCTAGCTCTGCGAAGCCGCAACTGTCCGTATCGCTTCGCCGAGTGCCGCCTTGTTTGACGGACGCGAACGCTGCAGGTCCTAGGGGTAATCCTAGGAGAAGCTGACGATTTCGAGGGCGGAGGTGATCACATCGGTCGAGCGTCGGCGCCGGTGGTCGCAGGATGAGAAGGAACGGCTTGTTGCAGCATCGCTTGAGCCCGGAGCCAGTGTTTCCGAGGTGGCTCGCATGGCTGGCCTTCATGTAGGCCAGCTGTTCAGGTGGCGCAAAGAGCTTTGCAAGCACGGTGAAGTGAGTATAGCGCCGTTCGTGCCGGTCGAGATTGGGCCGTCTGTGCCGCAGCTGGAGGTGGCCGAAGCGCCATTGACGACGGCGGTGCGTCGACGGAAGAGCCAGGGCATCATCGAAATTGATCTTGGTAGCGGGCACCGCATCCGGGTCGATGGCGACGTTGATGGAGATGCGCTACGTCGCGTTCTCGATGCTTTGGTCCGCCGATGATCCCGGTTCCGACGGGCGCGCGAGTGTGGCTCGCGACAGGCTACACGGACATGCGCCGAGGCTTTCCGTCGTTGGCACTCCAAGTGCAGGAGGTGCTGCGCAAGGACCCGCTCAGCGGTCATCTGTTCGTCTTCCGCGGTCGCCGAAGCGATCTTGTGAAGGTGATCTGGCACGATGGCCAAGGAGCATGCCTGTCACCAAAAGACTCGAGAGAGGGCGGTTCATCTGGCCTTCGGTTGCGGGCGAAGCAGTGACGATCTCGCCGGCGCAGATGAGCTACCTGTTGTCCGGAATCGATTGGCGCGACCGCAAGAAACCCAGCGTATTTAGCAGATCGGGTTTGATATCCGTCCTCCGTTTCCTCCTATCCTGCAACATCTTGTGACGAAGCGGAAGTTCGTTTGCCACAAGCGCCACTTGCTCCATATGCTGGGCCGGCTAAGCGAGGCGCGGCTGAGTATACTCGGCGTGCCGATGAAGCGGGTTCGACGGAAGGAGGAGGTACTTGCAGCAGATGCCGTCATCGGAACCGCTCTCGGTCCAGTGCGGCAGCTCTGGACTGCTGTCGAAGAGCCTGCGCGATGCTCCATCCGTCACATCAGGTTTTGACAGTTACTACGTTCGATTCCTGTTATAATCACCGAGCAAGGACTCGTTGGCGGTACGGTCGGGTACATCGTCCTTCCACCGAACGGAGCCAAAGGGGCGCTCTAGCATGCGCCGGATACGCACGGGCTCTGGACCGACGTGAAAGGACGCCGCTTGACGATCTAGCGCGCGTTCTGAATGCGTCGCGCGGTTGCGTTGACGTAGATAATCAAGCCACGTCGGGCAATGGTAGCGCTCTGTCCACAGTTCAGGATCAGCGATATCGCGAGCAATCGACCAGCCATACGCACCATTCCGCTTTCGGAACAGCTGCACATCTTGCATCACGTTGTGAAAGGCCCGCGCATTCTCTTGTGCCACGCGGTATTCGATTTCGATCACAACCGGTCCACTGCGATGGGTTAGCGCAAGCCGAACATCAGGATGCGCGAGCGCTGCAGCATCCTCGCTTCGCAGGTTTATGCGAGGCATACGGAGCCAGAGCCCCAATAGTGGAGAAATTAACATCAGCACTGCTGATATCAAAAGCGCCGTCTCGACACCGGCAGCATCGGTCAAACGACCCCAGCCCCAGCTACCGACAGCAATGCCTCCTGAGCTTGCTGCTTGGTAGGCTGCGAGCGAGCGTCCCGCAACCCAGCGCGGCGCCGACAGCTGCACGCCAATGTTGAAGAGGGCCCAGGAGATCATCCATACGGCCCCCGTAAGGACAAGAGCGGCCGATGTTAAAATCAGCTCGTGGCTCAACGCCACTGCGAGGAGCGCCCCACCCATTGACAGTGCGCAGGCGCGAATTGCTGCTTCACCGCTCAGGCGCTTCCGTACTTGGGGTACATATAGCGCTCCAATTACCGCGCCAAGTCCGAACGCGCTGAGAGCTATCCCATAGATCTGTGCACCCCCTCCAAGGAGATCACGGGCGATCAGCGGCATTAGCGCGATGATGGCACCTCCGATCACGCCGGTGATCATGGAACGAATCAGCACAATTTTGATCGAGGGCGAGTTAGCGATGTAGCGGATCCCAGAAACGATGGCGCGGTTTAGTTTTTCGGGGGGAAGATATGACGGTTCGGAAATTCGCTTCCACAAGAACAGTGCAACAAGCAATGGCAGATATAGCAATGCATTTAGGGCAAACGAAGCTACTGCGCCGGCTGTCGCAACCACCATCCCGCCGATCGCCGGTCCCACGCTGCGTGCGATGTTGTAGCTAATACTGTTCAGCGCGACCGCAGCTGGAAGTGCTTCCGCCGGCACTTGCTCGCTAACTGAGGATTGCCAGGCAGGATCCATCAGAGCCACGCCGCTGCCGATTACGAAACACAGTATCAGCAACAAGTCTGGCGTGACCAGCCCGAGCCAGGTAAGCGTCGTCAGCGCGGTCGCACCAGCTAGCGACATGCCGAGCGCGACAAGCATCACGATCCGCCGATCATACATGTCCGCAATTGCGCCTGCAGGCATCGAAATCAGCATAACCGGTAGCAAAAACGCGGTCTGGACGAGTGCAACTTTGTCCGCCGACGTTGTCATCTGAGTCATCGCCCACGCTGCGCCGACGCTCCGGATCAGGGCGCCCAGGTTCGTAAGCAGACTTGCGAGCCAGATGCGCCGAAAGGTGAGGTGGCGGAATGGCGCGGTGATACCTTCAGTGCTAATCGTTCGAGGCTTGGAAGGAGTCATCTAGCTTGCTGCCTTACCCCGGATGGTTCGAAGAATGAGGGTGACGACGGGGTGGTGGCAAACCGGCGGGCCCGGTCACTCGATTTGTGCTGCTTAGATGTATGAGAAACCTGAAAAGAGTCAGCTTCACTCCAAGAGTTCAGCCTCGCCCTATGCCGATCCTGACGAGTGAACCTTGCTCTTGGCCTGCAACTGCGCGCTTCAACGACACGGCTCATTCCCTAATCACTCCCTGCAAAATGCACCCAGCGAAGGCCAGATGTCACTCAACTGAGCCAGAGGTGTTATCCTTTTGGTCATATATTGATCCCAAAAGTTGATTTCCCGCGGCAGACTCGGCCGAGCGAGCCGCGGCGTCATTGGCGCCGCAGCTGAAGCGCGGCCGATCTTCTTAGATCTGTTCTATTTTTCGCCAGCGTAAGGGTTAGCATCGATGTGAACGCATATAGACGGAGCCATACTTTGAAACTGCCTGGAAATTCCATCGCGCGTAGCCGCATAGAGCACATTATCGCCGGAAACTTGCGCCGTTTTACTTGCACCGAGCGACAAAAAAGGGCGCTATCGAGCTGTGCTGGCCAAGCCGCCGTCTCTCGTCGGTGAGCGTTTGCAAGTTCATCGACAGAGTCATTCAGCTCGCTCGCGCCACGAAGCGCCCCCCGATGACCAGTTGGTGTTGCTAGCCTGGAGGGGACGCCACTCAGTCGAAAGTTGCGCACCAATGCGCGAAGACCTGGGCTCGTTTCGTAGCCGGTACCGCGAGACCTTGCCCAACATGGTGATGAAGCAGGTAAGCCGGATCTGGTGGTGAGACACTCTCTTCAATCCTCGGACGGAGCCTCAATTGGAATAGCAAATCCGGCTTTTACCCGATCCATGACCACCATGGTCTTGAACCCCTTGATGTCGGGGTTTTCACGAAAAAATCGCCGCGTGAACAGCTCATAGTCGTCCATGGTGCGTGCGGTTATGTATAGGACAAAGTCAGCATCGCCTGTAACGTAAAACCCATTGACGACTTCAACGGATGATTTGATCGCCTTTTTGAATCTGTCGATTATGTCCGAGCGCTCCCGCTCCAATGTCACCAGCACAAGCATCTGAATAGGTCTTCCAACCGCCTTGGCCGAAACAATCGAAACGTCCGCCTCGATGATGCCGTCCGAGCGAAGCCTCTTTAGCCTGCGTTGACAGGCGGTAGCCGAAAGCCCGGCCAGTTCGCCGATCGTCTCGGATGTAAGACGGTTATTCTTTTGCACGACCTCCAGGATGCGAGCGTCGATTCGGTCGTATCGCATAACAGGCTCCACGCTAAAGATGATATTCTGCAAAGGTGCCGCGTCTTCCGCAGAAAAACATCTTCCGTCAGCGAAATCTCGCCGAAAAACATCTTTGCGACATCAGTATCGTCGATCTAACGGCAATTACAAGAATTATGCTGCATGGCTTTCAAAATGCGCTTCGAAACGCCCTTCGTCCCGTGACGCAGACGTCACGACGATGAGCGTCAGCTGGGCGAACAGCAGTTGGTGTCGCTCCGCAGCGCTTGGGAGTCGACAAGATGTTGAGCTTAGCGATGCATCTCAGTTTCTGAGACGAAGAGTCGTTGGATCGGGTTGGTTTTACGCTTGGGTGAGCGGCGCGGAACGGCTTTGGTGGGCCTGATCTGGGCCGCGCAAAGGTGGCTTCCTGCCCTTAATTGCGACGGTACTTCACGGTGTGTACGGCGTGCGACCTGCTAAGCAACGAACATCGCTCATGACCCTACTTGGTCGGCGTCAATTCGGGAACAGTAGCAACAACAGAGTCATACGAAAGGCTTTCGGAAGGAACGGTGCCAAGTGGTTCACACGGGTTTTACCTGAATAATGCATTGCGGGAAGCAAGTCGCCCGGCACTGAAGGTCGTATCACCGAGAGCGACTGCACAATCCGCTTGGCGCTTTCAAGCGACATGCTCCCGCCCCGATATCGGCGGGAGCATGGACCAGAACCCACTCAACAGGATCAGGGCACGGATGCGCTCAACCGAGTGTTGCTGCCGTCTGTCGTAATGACATCAGCGATCATTTCAGCTGTAACAGCGGATAATGTCCAGCCGAGATGACCATGGCCGGTGTTGTAGAACACATTCGCGCGTTTGCCTCGGCCAACCCTCGGCATCATGCTAGGTGTCATAGGACGCAAGCCCGCCCATGGCACCACCTGCGCGGTGCACACATCCGGAAACGATCGCTCTACCCAGCGTACCAGGGGCTTAATTCGGTCCCAGCGGATGTCGCGGTTTTCGCCATTAAACTCGGCGGTCCCCGCGACCCGAAACCGATCTTCTCCTAACCGGCTGGTCACGATTTTGGTAGCCTCGTCGAGCAGGCTGACACGAGGCGCAGCCTTTTGGCTCGTTTCGTCTCGCAGCTCTACCGTGATGGAGTACCCCTTGACGGGATAAATGTTTATGTTGTCCCCCAGCATTGAAGCAATGCGGCGGCTGCCGACTCCAGCGCAGACCACTGCGCGTTCGGCATTGATTTCTTCCTTCAGCGAACCTCGTTTCCAGTGTACGACCACACCGTCTCGGTCGGACCGCATGCCGCAGATCTCTGCATCAAAGACGAAGCGTACGCCCCCTCGCTCGCAAGCCGCAGCGAGGCCGCGCGTGAACTTGTGAATGTCGCCGGTTGCGTCAGACGGGGTAAAGAAGCCACCATAATACTGATCGCGCAGAGCTGGCTCTATTGTAAGCATTTCAGAGGGCGTCACGGGACGGCGATCCAATCCGCCCTTGAGCAGCAACTGATTCACGCGAGAGGCCGCATCGAAGTCGGGCTTGCTCGAATAAACGTGTAAAATGCCTCGCCGCTCCAAGTCGAAATCGATGCTCTCCCGATCGGCTAGCTCAAAAAGATGCCTGCGAGCGGCTATCGCCAGCTTCGTCGTTTCGATCGTGTTGTGGCGGTAGTTTCGAATCTGGCTTACGAACTCTGCCAGCCAAGTATATTTGTGAAAACTGGGGCTTGGGTTCAGCAACAATGGTGCGTCTTTGCGCAGCATCCACCTCAAGCCTTTTACGATCGTTGCGACGTTATTCCAGACCTCGGCATTGCTTGCCGATAATTGGCCGCCGTTCGCAAACGAAGTGTCCATCGCCGGATAGCGCTGGCGATCAAAGACTGTAACCGAATAGCCGCGGCGGGCCAGGGCATAGGCAGTTGTAACTCCGGTAATACCGGACCCGATTATGATGATCGTGCTCATCGTGTGCTCCAAGACAGGATTAAATGAACGGTGAAATGGCTTTCGCCACGTCTCCGTCCCCAAATCTGTCCGTGCACCTGAGAGCTTTGTCCGCAATCCTCGTGGATCACGGTCCCCTTCGGTGGGTGCTGACCGGCACCTCTCTCCAGATCGTCCTCGGTGTGCGGTCCTGGGCCTGAGAGTTTCCTTGGGGAGTTGCTCCGTCGGCGGTGATAACCTTTGCAGGCTTATCACGCTCTCCCGCACACCATCATCAGACACGATAACACTCTCAGACGTCCTCACTACCTGTCAAGCCGTGATGAATTGTCGGACGCCAAAATCGGCGGCGTAAGCGATAACCCGATGTTTGCCCCGGCTCCCCACCCAGATTAGCAGGTGGTTTGTTGCCTAGTGCTATGCTGATCTCGCTTTTTGATGATTGCATTCGCTGGATGTCCCAGTGTTCCCAGCGAGCTATCGGCGGCTAGCGAGGAAATACTGCGTGGTGCCCAAAAGAACGCAGAATTTTTGCGTGGCGACGCTCTAATAAATCTGCGGTGGTGTAGGACCCTACAAAGCTGTGCCTGGCATGCATCTCTTTCAAAGTCGAGCCAAAATAGAGGTCTGCACGCCTGAGGCGGTCGCTCTGCTCGATGTGGGGCTCTTCACACCACTTGCGTCGACGTCTCTGGCATATGGCGGCAAGATTCGCTCTTGTTCGTCGCGTAGTCAGGTTGAGTTCGCTGCTGGTCCGGGGGTCCGCTGCCGCGATGTTCAATTCGCGCGATTTCCGCTCGCTGCTTCGCCAAACAGGCTAGCCCATAACAGAACTCAGTTCGCGAGGGGCGCCGTTGTGATGCTATTCGGGCTTCAGTTAATCGCCTCCCGCCCGCCTGGTCTCGTCGCCGTGCCAGCTCGGATTGTTCAAAGAGCATCGTGTTTTCCGAGAAAGTCGAAAAGAGGGCGCCAATTTGAAGATAGACGTCCTGCGCTCTCGATCGGCTTTGAACTCGGCGGAGGGCCTCGATGAGACATGCCGTTTTTGTCTTCTGCGTCGATCGGGAAAAGGACCCCGTCGCGGGGCGCGTTCTGGATGCTCTCAAGGCCGAATGCGCTGTTGTTCCAACGAGTTTCGAAGTCGATGGGCACTCCGTCCTCGAAGTCGCTGGCTTGCATGACGCCAGAATTTCGATCGTGGCCACGAACGAGGTCGTAAGTAACGACTATGCGCGCTACGCGCCAATCTTGAATGAACGCTTCGGTGATGCCAACGTTATTGGCATCGTGAATTGGCACGAGGGCGCCAATGCGCCAAACGCGATCTTCTCGGTTCAAACGACCGGCGATCTGGGCACGGGGACCTTCAGCGCGGTCGACCCCCGGATTACGCGGGGGCTTCTTCTAGCGATCGAAACCGAGCGGGTCACTTCCGGTCTTGACTCCTTTCGCACTTACCTGGAAGCGACTCATTGGTCGGGCGTCAAGGCTGGTGATGCTGGTACCCGTCTCGCTGACCTGCGAGCGTCGGCTGTCGATGTCGAGATCGGGAGCTCGCCCGAAGATTGGGCAAATCCTGGTGCGGCTCGAGTGCTGGCGCGATCGCTACTGCAAATTTTCGATCGCATTGAGGAGCCGGTACACTCCGTGCTCTGCATCGGAGGCGTTCATTTCGAGCCGAGCTTCACGAACGCGGTATTGCAGTCGCGCGATCGGCCCCCGATCGCGGCAAGTCACGTCCTACCAAACCACTGGCTAGTGTCGGATGGCTATGACCAGGAAAGTCGTTTGGTCGATCTAAGAGCTTGCGTGCATTCGATTGTAGGCGGAATCCAGAGCATCGTGTACCACGACAAGCTAAAAGCGCCTTTCAAGGGAGTTGCTCGCCTGCTCGCAGAGGAACTCGGTGTTCCGATGCTTTCGCATAAAAAACTGCGCGCGGCTCTTCCGAAGGTTATTGTCGAATGAGCGCGCGAAGGCAGCCATCTGCTGTCGAACCGGCATCTAAACTGTCGGTCGTCTTGCGATTAACGTGTTTCTCTGGAGAAGAGCGATGAACGATGTGGGGATGGGTTCGATTAGGACCATTCAGTATGATCCGTTTCCCCGGATCGAATACGAGGGCCGGGTCGAGCGTGCGCGGCGTTTGATGAAGGAGCATGCCATTGACGCGGTTCTAGCGACGTCCGAACACAATCTGCGATATTTCATTGGTGAGCCTAGCACCACCCCGCAGCAGACAACCCGGCCGCGATTTCTTCTCATTCTTTCGTCAGGTGACCCCGTTGCCGTCGTCCCAGAGGGAATCGACCAGTTTTATAAAGACACGACCTGGGTAAAAAATTGCCGGAGTTGGCCTAGCCCAAATCCGAAAGATGAGGGTGTGTCCGCACTTGCCGGAGTGTTGCGTGAACTACTGCCAGAGGACGCCAAAATCGGCGTAGAGCTTGGTGCGGAGAGTAGGCTTGGCTTCCCCGCAGGAGATTTCTTGCGTGCTGCCGATGCGATCAAGCCTCGAACGTTCGTCGACGCATCGGATCCGATTTTCACGCCCCTGCGAATGGTCAAGTCTCCGCTAGAGATTGACAGAATTCGAACTGTATGCAGGCTTGTTTCGGAAGCATTCGAAGATTTAGCATCAAAACTGCGTCTGGGTATGACGGAACGCGAGGCCTGTCGCCAGTTCGAATCCGAATGTTTCAGTCGCGGTGTCGAGAAGACAAGCAAGATAGTGGGTGTTTCTGGCCGCGGGGGATATACGCGTCCTTACGGTGTTCCGACCGACAAAATTCTGTCGGATGGAGACGTGTTGTTTATTGATGCCGGCTGCCTGTTCGACTTTTATTGGAGCGATTTCGATCGACACTTTGCTTTCGGTGCGCCTGATCCGCATACCCAGGATGCCTATCAGGTCGTTTGGGATGCCACCGAAGCGGGAATTGCCGCCGCTAAACCTGGCATTCCGATCTGTGATGTCTGGAGCGCAATGTCAGCCGTACTAAATGGCTCAAACAATCGCGGTAAAGCCACCAACATTGGCCGAATGGGACACTCCATGGGCTTATGGATGCCGGAGTTACCGTCGGTCCAACCGGACGACAAGACAATACTAAAGCCAGGCATGATCATTAATATTGAACCGAGCATCTCATACCCCTCATATTTCGACGGATCACCGAAGCTGATGCTGCATGAAGAGGTGGTTGTCGTGACCGAAACTGGCTCGCAGTTGCTCACTTCTCGTGCTCCGCCAAAAATGCCAGTGGTGGCCATATAACAAATAAGAAGACGGAACGTAGCAGAAAGAAAGGGCATGCCGAGCTCTCGCCGTAAGCCTGAAGCGGCCATGATGTCTCATTGGCGTTTTAGGCCTGCGTCTCAATGGCCGCACGAAAGTGTGGGATATCAGCGAGCCGGCCTAAGAGACTGTGGCAAATTGGAGTTCACGAGTAGAGTGCAGAAGCCGACACGGTCTGCGCCAAATAGATGCGGCGCTCCTGCCGTGACGTCTCTACATTTTGCTTATGGCGTACTCCATTGCGAAAAGGTCAGAATGCGAGCGACAGCAGCAAAAATTGCGGCGGGCCGCTCCACGCGTGCGCACCGAACTCCGCCGCACGCTCGAGCGGCGCTGTATCGATAATGGATTTGGATTTTAAGGTCTGACATGCGTAGTGTTGATCAGTTTCGTGATTTGCAGGGAGAGGTAACCTCGTGGCGCCGCTATCTTCACGAAAACCCCGAGCTCGACTTTCAGGTACACAATACGGCGAGGTTCGTGGCCGAGAAGCTCGCCTCTTTCGGTATCAATCACATCGAAACGGGGATAGCTGAAACCGGCATCGTTGCTTTGATTCAAGGGAAGGGTGGAGACGGTCCCACCATTGGGTTGAGGGCCGACATGGATGCGCTGCCGATCCTTGAGGCCTCAAACAAGCCGTGGTCCTCGAAAGCGCCGGGCAAAATGCACGCATGCGGGCACGATGGTCATACGGCGATGTTGTTGGGCGCTGCGAAATATCTTGCCAGGACGCGCAATTTCAAAGGCTGCGTCGCCTTGATTTTTCAGCCGGCAGAAGAAGTGGAATTTCCCTCCGGCGGCCTGAAAGTGGTCCAGGAAGGAATCATGGACCGTTTCAGCATCTCCAAAGTCTTTGGGATGCACAACGCGCCGGGCACAGAGATCGGCAAGTTCAGCATCTGCGACGGGCCGATCATGGCCTCGCAAGACGATTTTGACATTGTCGTGAAGGGTCGCGGCGGCCATGCGGCCAAGCCGCATGAGACCATCGATCCAGTCGTGATTGCGGCGCAGATCATCGTCGGCCTGCAAACCCTGGTCTCGCGCAACACGAATCCGATCAACTCGCTCGTCATCTCAGTGACCAAGTTGAATGCCGCCAACGCCTACAACGTCATTGCCGACCAAGTCGAAATGGCCGGCACTGTCAGAACTCATGTTCCGGAGCTACGAGACTTTGCCGAACGCCAGATCATGGCGGCAGCCCAGGGCATCGCGCGCGGATTTGGCGCGGATATCGAGTTCAAATACCGTCGATCGGTCCCGGTGACCTTCAACCACACTGAGGAGACCAATCTGGCGATCAGGGCGGCAGGCAGTCTGGTCGGGGCCGCGTCTGTGGACGAGAACATCAAACCGCGTATGGGCGCCGAGGACTTTGCCTACATGCTCGAGGCGCGGCCGGGCGCTATGATTTTCATTGGCAACGGGCCGACTGCCGGTGTGCACAACCCGGCATATGACTTCAACGATGAAGCGTTGCCATATGGCATCGGATATTGGGTGAATTTGGTTGAGACAGTGCTGGCCACGTGAGTACTCGTCCTAGATCCCCGAGCACCGGAAATCCCGCACGATATACTTTCGGGCGCAGTCGCGTGTCCGCTTGGAGCTTGGATCAATGCATAGGCTGAAACGACTTCTGTGTCCGAAAACAATCGCTGTATTTGGAGGCAGGCAGGCGGCAACTGTTGTCGCACAATCGGTCAAGATGGGTTTTACCGGCGAGATCTGGCCTGTGCATCCTAGTAAAGACGAGGTTGCCGGCTGCAAGACCTACCGCTCGGTGGCTGAACTGCCCGATCTGCCTGGGTTGGTGTCAACCGCCACCTCACCATCGAGGTGATCAAGGCGCTGGCCGGACGTGGTGCCGGCGGCGCCATCTGCTATGCTTCCGGCTTCCGCGAAGCCGAGGCCTATGACGAGTATGGTAATCGGTTGCACGTCGAGCTCGTCGCCGCGGCCGGCAAGATGCCGATCATCGGCCCGAACTGCTATGGCCTGATCAACTATGCCGACGGCGCGCTCTTGTGGCCTGACCAGCATGTCGACAACAGGCTAGGGGACGGCGGTCGTGGTGTCGCAATCATCACACAGTCGTCGGCCATAGCTCTCAGCATGTCGATGCAGAAACGTGGCCTGCCGATCGCGTTTCTGATGACCGCGGGCAACCAGGCCCAGACTTCTCTTTCCGAAATAGCCCTTGGCCTGATCGAGGACGATCGCGTCACGGCGCTCGGTCTCACATCGAAGGCTTCGATTCTGCGCCCGGCTTCGAAAGACTGGGGATGCGAGCGCGGGACTTGAAGAAGCCTATTATCGCGATGAAAGTTGGCCGCTCCGATCAGGCGCGGCAGGCGACGCTGTCGCATACAGCTTCGCTTGCCGGCGCCGACACCGCATCCGGCGCCTTCCTGAAGCGACTCGGCATCGCCCGCATCAATTCTATTCCCACCTTCATTGAGGCTCTAAAACTTTTGCACGTTACCGGTCCTCTGTCTGGTTACCGGCTGTCGTCGATGAGCTACTCGGACGGCGACGCCTCCATCATGGCCGATAGCGCTGAAGGGCATCTTGTGCATCTCCCGCGCCTGACTGACCAGCACCGCGCGCATGTGAAATCAACGCTCGGGCCATTGGTCGCGGTGGCCAACCCACTCGATTATAACACGTTCACCTGGAACAACGAAACAGCGTTGACGGCTACCTTCACGGCGATGGTGTCGGGTGGTTTCGATCTCAAAGTGGCCGTGGTCGACTTTCCGCGTCCCGACCGGTGCCCGGAGGCCGCGCCTACTGGACGATCACACGCGCCTTCGAGGCGGCACTGAAGACTAACAAGGCGCAAGGTGCCATAGTGTCTTCGCTGCCCGAGAACCTGCCGGAAGAGTACGCGGCCCGCCTGGTGACGCGAGGCATAGTACCGCTCTTCGGCATTCCGGAAGCTATGGAGGCAGCTCAAGCAGCTGCGTTCATCGGTTCGGCTTGGCGTTCGGCAACCCCTGAGCCTATCGACAGCAGCTCTGCCGTCGTCCCCGGGAACGGACGAGTGACATTGGACGAAGCTGAGGCCAAGAATCGGCTGATCAAGACCGGTCTTCCGGTGCCAAAAGGCGAGCGGGCCAGTAGCGCGGCGGAAGCGGTATTTTCGTCCATGTCGCTCGGCTTTCCTGTAGCCCTGAAGGCGCTGGGGGTCGCCCATAAATCAGAAGTCGGAGCCGTGCGGCTGAATCTCAAGGACCCCGATGCGGTCAGGGAGGCGGCACATGATCTGTTGCCCCTCGGCACCGGGCTGTATGTCGAACGCATGATACGCGAGGGTATTGCTGAACTGATCGTCGGTTTCGCCCGGGATCCGATGTTTGGCCATACCAGGACGCTTGGCAGCGGTGGTGTGCTAGTTGAGCTTATGCGGGATAGCGTCACGCTGATGCTGCCCGCAACGCGCGACGATATCGAGGCCGCGCTGCGCGGCCTGAAATTCTACCCATTGCTCGAAGGCTATCGCGGCAAGCCTAAAGCCGATCTCATGGCGTTATTTGATGTGATCGCGGCCATCGCTGGCTTCGTACAGAAGAACGCTAGCGAGATAGATTAACTGGACGTGAATCCGCTGATCGTCTGTGAGCGAGGCAAGGGTGCCTGGATCGCTGATGAATTGCTTATACTGCAAGAAAGGAAGAACCGCTGACGTCGTCACCATGTACGCAAGGCGCCGTCGTTGAGTCATGTTCAACCGAAGGATACCATCGTAAGAGCGCCCGGGATGAGTTCGTCTTCCGTCCCAGACCTTAAGGCTCCAGCCATCGGCAACTCGGTTCACGAAGACCATGGCGTCGCGGGCGTCCACGTGACCTCACAAGCCGGCGATCTTCTGCGTCGACGCATGACAGTCGGCGGCCGATTTGACGATCGCTTCGGTCCGGCTTGATCTACGCGTCCGATGATTTGTTCTGCAGCGTCGGAACTTCGTTCCGTGGACTCGCCGATGCGGGGCGGCCACATCGGGCATAGCTGTATTGGCAGCACATTGCGTTGAGGTTCTGTACGCGTTTCGCTGGATGCCCCGGCGACGACGCTTCCGAAGAGGGGTGGCTTATACCTGTAATGGAGCAGATTGCTGAGCTGGGATCGAGGCTGCTCCATGGCGGCAACAGGGGCGCATAGCTAGTGTGATAAGTGCTTTTCGCGGAACCATTCGGATGCGGATTTGGTGATCAACCTCACTAACTAATCGTATCACCCGACAACTTCGGAGATGAACGTCGAAGCACGATTTGGATAAGCGGAATTAGGCCGGAGCGACCTCGCCTACGCTGCGGGGCCAACTCAGTGCCGTAATGGGCAGGTGGCCCGGACACCATGATCAAGGCTGAACCGGACGTAGCTAACTCCTGACAACATGGGGCCGGGCCAATTGGAATGCTGCGATCACCCTTTCGATGTCGTCTGCACAATGGGCAGCACTTACCTGCATGCGAATCCGCGCAGCACCTTGCGGTACAACGGGATACGAGAACGGAACGACGAGAATATCGTGCGCAAGCAAAGACTCAGCAATCCCGAGCGCGACTCCCGCATCCCCGGTCATCACGGGGACAATTGGGTGATCGTTACCCAAAACTTGGAATCCCAGGCCGCTCAATCCTTGACGTAGCTGACGAGTGCGAGCAGAGAGATTTTGCCTGAGATCGTCTGCTTTTTCTGCCAAGTCGATTGCAGCCAATGAAGCCTCACAGATCGCTGGCATCAATGAGTTTGAAAAGAGGTATGGACGCGCACGCTGTCGTAGCCAGGAAATGATCTCACTACGGCCTGACACGTATCCTCCAGAAGCGCCGCCAAGTGCTTTGCCGAGCGTGCCGGTAAGAATATCAATCTGATCTTCGACCCCGTACCGCGCAGGCGTTCCGCGCCCTTCTGGGCCGACAAAACCCACGGCGTGAGAGTCATCGACCATGATCAAGGCGCCGTAACGTTTAGCTAGCTCGCAGATCCCAGGAAGATTCGCGGAGGTGCCATCCATGGAAAATACGCCATCGGTCACAACGAGCACTGTTCGGCAGTGACTTGCCTCGCGTAGAGCGTGCTCTAGTTCGTTCATATCATTGTTGGCATAGCGAAATCGCTTCGCTTTGCAAAGCCGAATGCCATCAATAATGCTTGCATGATTCAGGCTGTCGCTGATTACCGCATCGTCAGCTTCGAGCAGGGCCTCAAACAGCCCGGTGTTCGCATCGAAGCACGAACCGAATAGGATAGTGTCTTCCGTGCGAAGATAGCTGGAAAGCCTGATCTCAAGTGCTCGGTGAACTGAGTGCGTGCCGCAAATGAATCGCACGGACGACATTCCAAAGCCATGTCGTTCGAGACCTGCATGCGCGGCTCGCACCAGGGCCGGGTGATTGGCCAGGCCGAGATAATTGTTGGCGCACATGTTCAGGAGCTCGCGCTCGCCAAGTGCGCGCAGGTGTATATGCGTCGACTGAGGCGAGGCGATCTCTTGCTCGTCTTTCAGGAGTTTTCGCGATGAGAGCTCATCGAGATTGTCACGAATTCGCCCGTCAAGTTGCGAACGCATGGGCATTTCCCATTAAGCATAAATGACAGCAGTGGACCAAGCCGGATCTGCGTGCTTTTGCCAGTAGAGATTCGTCAACCGGCGCGTGACGGAACCGACTTGCCCCTTGGAAATCTTAGTGTCGTCGATGCGGGTCACGGGCATGATGCCGCCGGCTGTGGAGGTAATGAACACCTCATCAGCCGTTTTGATATCATCACGGGTGATTTCGCCAGCGGAGGCGGGGAGCCCAATCTCAGCGCAAAGATCGAGGACGGTTCGACGCGTGATACCGGGCAGTACCCCAAAAGCGGGTGTCCTCAACGATCCATCTTTTACAAGGAACACATTGAAGCCTGGCCCTTCAGCAACATGTCCGTTTGTATCTAGGATCAGCGCGGTCTCGGCGCCTTTGTCGTAGGCGTCGAAAAGGCCCTTCACCAGATCGAGCCAATGATAATTCTTGATCGTGGGATCGACTGAATTTGGTGGGATGCGGACGGTTTCGCTGATCGCGACGTGCAAGCCTCTTTCCAGTTGTTCCTTGTTGGCTACGGAGCCATAAGGCACAGCAAACGCGATGAAGCGGTTCTCTGCTTGGCGGGGATCACGGCTGAATGTCGGCGATGAACCACGCGTGCAGATCATCTCAACGTAAGCCGATTGATGACCGGACAAGGCGACACACCGATCGAGGATCGACGCGATTCTCTCGCGATCGTAAGGCAGCTTCATTCGAAGACGTTCGACGCCTGCCAGAAATCGGTCAAGGTGCAGATTCAACCGGAAAAACCGGCCGTTCCAGACGTGCACCGTGTCATACGTTGCGTCAGAGTGCAACAGACCCCAATCGAGGACGGAGATCTTGGCCTCGGACATCGGCAGATACTGCCCATCCATGAAAGCTATGCCATGAGGGTAGCGCCGTTTGTCGATGTGATGCTGATCGATTGCGGAAAGCACTGGTGAGAGCTCTGTCATCGGAATCAATGAAACTTGGAGGGATGGAGACAAGGAACAAATTCCTGCCCTGCGGAAACAAGGATCTCGGTCATGTTGCTCCATCAAGGATGTCGAGGATCGGAAATGCCGGCCCACCGGACCTAGTCACGTAGGATGTTAACAGCCCCACGGGCCGCATTCCTCCGATCTGGCAGCTCGCCTAGCCTAAATTCTGCGTCTGAATGGAATAAAAGCGTTCACATGCGTCAGGCGCGATTTGAGTCCCACGTTCACGTCGGTGATCCGCCTGCGGTCCGACGACCAAGGTCCCTAGAATTTCGCGGCCCAGAATGTGTGCGGCGCATCCGATGAGTGGTGTGTGACCGGTCAGTGAACGTGGTGCTTCGCACAATACGAGCCACATAGATCGGCGGCTCGGCACAGAGTGTACAAGTTTGATGCGCCCCGATTGTGTGGCGCGAAGGTGCCCTGAAGCGGTTTTAGGTTCGGTTGACTCGACCGGCAGCAAGTTCGAGGATCTACCAATCGTCACGAAGACAGATGGGGTGACCTTTGGAGGTACACCGGCCATCGGCAGTGCCGAGCTCGAGAGCTTTGTCGCTCAACTGGAATGGATGGGGTGAAGCTTTGATGGGCACCAATCGAGAAACTAACCAACGTGCGGGCGCTGATGGCAGCAAGATCGCTTGAGCTGGAAATCGGTAGACGAATTGCACAAGCCTGTAAGACAGGTGCATGAAGCCAGCGAGTGTTGTGCGTCCATTTCGGGTCTAACTAGCGTTGCCGAACCGGCCGCCGTCTGGCTCCATTGAATTATCGGATTGGGTTGCGTTCCCATTCGTGTATATTCTGACGGCTCGCGCGAAACTGGCTCACAGCATTTGCGCTATCTCGGTCCTTTTCCAAAACGCAGATGAATCTCGGTGGCTTCCGTGATGAATCTCCGGATGAATGCCTCAACTAATGTCGATTAAATCGCAGGAATTCTGCTTCGTGACCGGTCATATTGATGAACCTCAGCTTCACGAGCCGGTAGTATGTGTTTGAGCGACTTTGCCGGATACGAGGTGAAGATATTCTTCGAGCTATAGGTGAGCAGCGGCCCACCGGAGTGTGCCCCGCCGCTTGCGATGAGTGGAAACAGCTTAAGCGGGCGGATTGCGATCGGAACCTGACCTGTGTAGCAGCTCGGATTTCGGAATGCGCGAGACGCTTAGCTCTAATTCATGCCTGAGAGTAGAAGGTCAATGTCAATAAATTCAAAGTTCATGTCTGGGAAGCTGCCGCGGACAGTTGGGTTGTTGGGAGGCGGGACGATCGGCGGCGGGTGGGCCGCACGATTTGCTCTCAACGGAGTAGATGTGCGGCTATATGATCCGGCTACCGGTGCCCTCGAGCACGTCCAAAACACGTTGGACCATGTGCGCCGGATATACCAGCGACTGACGCGGACCCCGCTGCCAAAGGAAGGCTCTCTGACGCTTGCCAACTCGGTACCGGACGCAGTGCGCGATGTGGATCTCGTACAGGAGTCTGCGCCGGAACGTTTGGGGCTCAAGCAGGAGCTGCTCGCGGCGGCGAGTCGTGCGGCGCCACCTGACGCGCTGTTCTGCTCCTCGACGTCGGGTCTACGTCCGACGTTGCTGCAGGCGAAAATAGAGCATCCCGAGCGTCTACTCGTTGCGCACCCGTTCAACCCCCTATATTTACTCCCGCTCGTTGAGCTCTGCGCGGGGCAGCAGACGGCGCCGGATGCCGTCGCGCGGGCGGACGAGATTTACCGTATGATCGGTATGCACCCGCTCGTAGTGCGCAAGGAAGTTGATGGATTTATCGCTAACCGGCTGCAGGAAGCGATGTGGCGCGAGGCGCTGTGGCTGGTGCACGATGGCTTGGCGACTGTGCAGGAGGTGGATGACGCAGTCCGCTACTCCTTCGGCTTGCGCCGAGCGGTGGTTGGTCCTTTCCGGATGAGCGGTGGCGCGGCTGGAATTCGCCGCTACCTGGAGCAGTGGGGGCCCATGCTAAAATGGCCATGGACGAAGCTCACTGAAGTACCGGAACTCACCGCTGACTTTCTAGACACGCTGGCGGAGCAATCAGACGCGCAGGTGAAATCGGATAATCTTTCAGGCTCTGAGATTCTAGCGAAGCGCGATGAGGCGCTTGTGGCCGTGCTGCAGGGGTTGCGCGATCAGGGATTTGGTGCGGGCGAGACCCTGGCGCGCTGGGAACAGGGGCTGCGAGACCGTGCCGCCGGTTAGAGATATCTTGTGGTGGATTCAATGATGGCTAGCAATCGATATGTCGGTCCAGCTGAGACGCTCACGAGTCCCTGCTGGCCTGGGGGAGGGCTGCGCGTGCGCATGGCTTTTCTGAACTCTGCTTCCGCCTCAGCTATGCTGACCCTCGCCAATTAGTCCATGTCTGAACGCGACGAGGAAAGCGCTGTCCTCCGAATGCAGTGGTTCGGGGGCGCAAGGCCATTGCGGTCGAGCGGAGTGCTTTATTTGGCTATTTCTGATTTGATATCCAAACGTGGGCACAGATTTGCGGAAAATAGATCGCCAAAGGCCAGGTTGATCTCCACAAAAGGCCAGGCTGATCCTAGCAATTTGTCTAACGCCGGATAATGGTCTTGCGCCTATACAGGGCCGCCGTCTCGCTATGACCTCTTCCACGTTGAGACGCAGGCGAAGAAGGATGGCGGGTAAGCGGCAAGGGCCTGGTCCCGGCGAGGTGGCACACAAGATAGTCGTCTCACCACGTACGGCAGGCGAGAGGCGGGACAACAAATGAATTGAGCTCCTCCTTGTCGATGAGCACGCGCTAGGCCTAAGAACTCGTGGGCATGGTTTGTGTGCCGCCGAGATTACGCTCGAGAAAGTACGCGTTGGGCACTCCATGTCGTGATCCGGCGGGGCACTCCGCGTCATTTCTGGGTCGCGAACTAAGCGGTCGCAGAAGTTTGCGCAGAAAGCGTCGGCTCCTAGGCGAGATGCTAGCAATCACTGTTGACTGCTTGGAACGCGCGAGCAGCTGGCAGGGGCTGCAGCACCCGTCGGCTGACATGTTTGTCGAGCTCGATCAGTCCCGCTCGAGGCAATGTATACCGCTAAGTATGCGAGCGAAGGCAACGGGATCGATCGCGAGCGCACGATTTCGGTGGCAAAGTCCAGATCGATCGATCGGCAAAGCTGATCGGCCAGGAATCAATCCAGCTGCATGGCGCGGCGTCGGCATACGATGGAGTACAGCATCGACTAGTATTTCAAGCATGTCGCCATGCTCGGCGTCCTGTTTGGCGATACCGAGTATCACCTGAGCAGCCTTGCCAAGCTCGGAGGACGCAGCAACGGTCGAACAGGCTGAGGAACGAACGCCGATCATTTGAAGACTTAACTTGATCGCAAACGGTCTGGCAGCAGCGAATGGAGCGGACGGATCAGCGACTCCGCCGAGGTAGCTCGACATCGCGCTAAGTTGAGTGATTGGCAGCCGCATGATTGTCCGGGCGTTCGAGGCGCCCTGCGATAACATGAGGCTCCCTTGTTGACTGGGGTGTTGTTTGAAACCGCGGAATCGAATTGCAAGAGAAAGAATTGTGAGAGGCGAGCTACCAAGACGGACAGGTGCGGCGAAAACCCCCATCCACCGGCTCCCCGCGGAATAGTAGTAGGCGATGTGCCTGAACCTCTTTGCGACGCAGGCACCCAATCATCACGATGGCGCGAAGCTTCGCAATTTCTCACGAAGTCACACAATTCCGCCCCCTTTTGTGCTGAATTCGGGGAAACTCGGCTCCGAAGGGGGTTATTGTTTATAGTCAACCATCGCGCGTTAACGATTGGACATTTCATGGCGCCCCACAAAAGAAGCTGTCTCGGAATCCTGGACTTTGACCGTGAGCCGGGCTGGGTAAGGCCTAAACCGCCTCCAGGTTCGCTGATGAGTCCGGACACTTACGGTTTTCCCGTCGACATCGAGAGCGTCAAAGGGTCTACGGTGGATCGCACGATGAGTGGTGATCTCACCCTCGTCCCGGCCTACATCAACGCCGCACGCAAGCTGGTCGAACGAGGTGCCGTGGCTATCGGTTCCAACTGCGGTTTCGCCATCCGCTACCAGGCCGCGGTTTCGGCTGCCGTGGATGTCCCTGTGATGTTATCGTCACTGGTCCTTTTGCCTGCTCTGCTCCGCCAATTTGCGGCGAGCGCCCAAATCGGCGTTGTCACGTCGGATTCGACGCTCTTTGCCGAAGATCTCCTTGGCATCACCGACGAAGCCGAGCGCGCGCGGGTTGTCCTCGTTGGCATCGAAGGCGGCAACATGTCGCGGAATTCGGCGATGAACCGGCCGACTGAGCTCGCTGAGATCGAGGAGGATGTCGGCGTCTGCGTCAAACGGTTGCTTGACGCAAATCCCAAGGTTGGCGCGCTGCTGTTCACCTGCACCCTGTTCCCGGCGATCACACCTGCGATACGTCGCAGGTTCGGGCGGCCGATCTACGACATCTCGACCGCGTGCAGACTTGCGCTAGAATCTGCTGTATCTACGGGACTCGTACACGCGCTCAAAGAGTAGCTTGTCCAGGTTGATAAAAGCGTCAAACCGCATGACCTTCATGTACCCCTGCCCGGTTTGGGATTCTTGGCTTAATATGAATGGGCATATAAATGTCGTCCCGTGCTTCGAGGTCTTTTTTCGAGGTGCAGACTCTAGCATGCCGAAATCTTGGATTGCGGCTGACTTATTTCGAGGAAAGCCGATCTATTTTCGGGGAAGATCTCCACATAACCGACGTCCGTGCGATCAAGGCGAGCGTGCCGCGGAAGGTCGGTCGCTGCGCGACCCTCAAGCCCGCGCACCGCAGCGATAAGCGCTTAAGACACTGTTCTTTCGACTCCGTTTCGGGACAGTCCCGACGGTTACCAATAGAGGAGTCTCTGATGTCCCGAAAAGTCATTCTGACGTGCGCAATCACTGGCGGGAATGCGGCAGTCGTTGCAAAACATGCGCGCATACCCAAGACCCCTTCGCAAATTTCGGAAGCGGCCATCGAAGCAGCGAAAGCAGGCGCTGCCGTTGTTCACGTCCACGTCCGGGAAGAGGATGGGGCGCCTTCGAACCGTCTGGAGCTTTATGAGCAGGTTGTAAAGAAGCTGCGCGACTCGTCTACCGATGTCATCATCAACCTGACATGCGGAATGGACGGGAGCATTACCCTCGATTCCCTCGACCCGCCGACGCTTGGTAAGGCCACTGTACTCAAGAGCCCCAAGGATCGTGTCCTTCAGGCGATCACGCTCAAGCCGGAGATCGCCACACTTGATTGTGGCGTTTTGGCATTCGGCGAGTCGATCTATGTGGCGCGAATGTCCGACCTGCGCGAAATGACGAAGCTTATGCAGGACGCGGGCGTCAAGCCCGAGATCGAATGCTTCGAGCTCGGCCACATCGAAAATGCCAAGAGGCTTATTGCGGAAGGCACTCTAGAGGGCCCACCGCTGTTCCAGTTCTGTCTCAGCACCGGTTACGGCGCCCCAGCGCAGCCGATTGTCATCCAGGCGATGAAAGAGATACTGCCTCCCGGCGCGATTTGGGCTGGATTCGGCTGCGGTCCGGACGAAATGCCCACGGTCGCGCAGATTGTGAGGCTGGGAGGACATGTCCGCGTAGGATTGGAAGACAACATCTACCTACGTCGCGGTGTACTGGCATCAAACGCCGAACTCGTAGACAACGCAGTCGGAATTATTGAGCGCATGGGCGCCAGCATCGCCACGCCGGCCGAAGCACGACAAATGCTCGGCCTAGTGAAGTGCGGCTAGGGGACCCTTTTCTTTCGGGCGTCAGCTGAGACCGGAGTAAACGCGTGCTTTTCTGCGGCCCGACGGGAAAGGTAAGGAAACAGTCCTACTCATCTGTTACAAATGGGTGCCTGCGATCCATACCCGGGTGACTTGCTCGTCAGTTCTGTGCGTCAAGTTCAGCAAAATCGATCATGGGTCCGGCCGAGCCATCCCCTCGGAGCCGCCGTCGCTTGCTTCCCCAAAAGCGTAGCGCTGGCGGGCGACGGCGGCGAAGAGGGGTGGCGTTCATCCCCCTTGGTGGGCCTGAGCATCGTCAGGCCGCTTGGCGTAGCGCCTCCTTCTTGTGCTCCTTCAGCAGATCCATGTTGAGATAGCGATGGTCCTCGAGCCAAGCCTCATGGCGCTCGATGGTCATGCTCCCGCACCAGCCTTAAACAGCTCTCGGCATTGGGGAAGATTATAGGTGCGCCGCCTGATCTCCTCGTTGAGGCGTTCGAGCATAATGGTCGACTTCATGTGATTGCTGTGCGCCAGTGGCAGGTGGAAGTAGGTCAAGGTCTCCTCGATGTTCTCCTCCACCCAGCCGGCGCCTTCTCCGAGCCTGGTAGCGCTCGAACAGCTCGGTCGAGAACCGCCCCTGCCGGTTCTGCGGCACCTTGAGCTCGATCTTGCCGACCCGGGTGATCAGCGAGCGGGATAGTAGCCGCAGCAATAGCCAAGTCGTCCTTCGACGCTCCCCTTTTCCGTACCTAGCGTCTCCGTCATCTCGGCTTCGAGAATTTCCTGCACCGCACTCTAGATCAGCGGCTTCAGGAACTCCCTGTCCGACCTCAACCACTCTTTGACTGCAGAGACATCCGTCCCAATCTTTGTCACGGTCGTGGTGGGTCCATGCTCCTCTACGAACGATTATCTTCTCCATCACCGGACTTACCATGACCGCTTCAGCCTCTCAGCTTTTGCAGAACACCCCGCACACTACCTGCTCATCGGCATGTGCGTCGAATTAGAACAAAGATGCGCGTGAGATAGGAGAATAGTCGCCAGTCCAGGGGACTCGTACGGAGGTGCTATACAAACTCCTTCGTTCTGCTGGATCGCGCCGCCGGATTTGCACGCGCGCTCCCAGCTCTTTGCAGGAAACATGTGCTGAAGAGAATTACACTGCGGCAAAGAGGTGATCTCATGGAGATCGGCGCGATTGTCGGAGGTGCTTTTTGAGCGCGAGCGTTTGCTCCTCCCGTTGCGTGCACAAGCAAGCACCGTGAACATCTCAATGCTGTTGCAAAGAGGGAAAGAATGGCCGAAGTTGTAACCACTCGCCGGGAGGGCGCGATCTTCGAAGTCACTCTCGACCGCCCCAAAGCAAATGCCATCGACGCGAAAACTTCTCGGCTGATGGGGGAGACCTTTAAGGCGTTCCGCGATGATCCGGAGCTGCGCGTTGCCATTCTCAAGACGGCCGGCGACGAGTTTTTTTGTGCTGGCTGGGACCTAACCGCTGCTGCAGCCGGAGAACCAGCGAACGCCGACTTTGGAGTCGGTGGATTCGGCGGGCTGCAAGGCCTGCGTGACCTCAACAAACCGGTAATCGCTTGCATCAATGGTATGACGGTTGGCGGCGGATTCGAGCTGGCGCTGTCCTGCGACTTGATCTATGCGTCCGATCATTCCTCTTTCGCGCTGCCGGAGATTCGTGCCGGCCAGCTCGCCGATGCGGCGTCGGTCAAATTGCCGAAACGTATTCCTTTTCACATCGCGTTGGACCTTCTGTACACAGGTCGTTGGATGACTGCCGCTGAGGCACACCGCTGGGGTTTGGTCAACGAAGTACTTCCGAGGGAAAAACTTGAGGACCGCGTGTGGGAGATTGGGGGACTGCTTGCGAGCGGCCCTCCCCTTGTTTTTGCCGCTATCAAGGAGACGGTGCGCGTGGCTGAGCCGCTGAGCTACCAAGATGCCTTGAACCGAGTGAACAGGCGTCAGCTTGCAACGGTCGACATACTCTACGGTTCGGAGGACCGTCTTGAGGGCGCGCGTGCTTTCGCAGAAAAGCGAGCTCCCGTATGGAGGGGGAGGTAGTTGTGTCGCGCGGAGCGCCCTCATCGCGTGAGATGCCGTGAGGCTCGGGCGCCAGAAAGCTGCAACCAGTGTACGCGAAGCGTTGTTTAGGGATCTGCATTGTCCATTAAGTGCATGCAGCGTGCCGAGGGGAGCAGGAGACGAGCGGCGCGGGGGCTCTTGATCCTGGAGCAGATATCGTTGTGCTTACCCGATCTATTCTAGAGTCAAGGTGGCCTCTCTGCCAGACTAACCCGACTTCGCGAAGTAGGGTTTCGATGATCAGAGCAGTGCCTATGCTCCGCGACATACTCAGGCCTACAAGATGCCGCTCATCAAAGAGACTGTGGATCGCGGCCTACCTTCGGTCATCGCAAGCTCAGAAACACTAAACTGAGCTGTTGCCGCTTTGATGGACACCGGGTTAAGCTAATCCCACCTTACGCTCGAACTCAACCGGGCTGAGATAGCCGATGCTCGAGTGCCTGCGGATCGTGTTGTAAAATCGTTCGATGTAGTCGAACACATCGGCTCGTGCCTCGTCTCTGGTCCGGTAGGTTTTGCCTTCCGTCCGTTCGGTCTTGGGCGACGAGAAGAAGCTCTCCATCGCCGCGTTGTCCCAGACATTACCGGAACGGCTCATGCTGCAGATAATGCCGTGGTCGGCCATCAAACGCTGGAACTGCTCGCAGGTGTACTGGGCGGATTCAAACGGTCGTCGCAACACCGACTGTTTTCACTCATGACAGCAATTCGTCAAGCGCTTCTGCCGGCGTTTTCCAGCCCAGCGTCTTTCTCGGTCGGGCGTTGAGGGCCGCTGCCACAGCGGCTATCTCGTCGGCGCTGTGGATGCTCAGGTCTGTGCCTTTCGGGAAGTACTGTCGCAGCACCGTTGGTGTTTTCGTTAGTCCCGCGCTGCCAAGGGCTCTGCGGGTCGCAGAAGTAGACCTGGATGCCCGCATCGATCTTGAGGCGGTTGTGCTGAGCCATTTCGGCTCCTTGATCCCAAGTCAGCGAGCGACGTAGTTCTTCGGGCAAAGTGACGATCGTGCGCGAGATCGCGTCGCGCACGGCTCCCGCCCCGTGTCCGCGAGCGCCGGTCCGTTCTTCTTGCGCGGCGCTTCGCCATGCCGCGCCAACCGGGGAAGGTGCAATAGCATTGTGAAGCGCGTCGTCCGCTCGACCAATGTGCCGATCGCCGAGCTGCCAAGACCGAGGATAAGATCTCCCTCCCAATGTCCCGGCACTGCTCGATCGGCCGCTTCAGCGGGTCGCTCGCGGATCATGATCTCCGGCGAGACAAAGCCCTTGCCCCGCCTGCGTACGCGTCCCCTGGGCACGCGCAACACGCGCCCGGTTCGTAAGCAGGCCGTCAGCTCGCTGCGCAGTACACCGCGGCCCTGAACGAAGAGAGCCTGATAGATGGCTTCGTGGCTGATGCGCATCGTCTTCTCGTCCGAGAAGTCGATCAGCAAGCGTCGGGCAATCTGCTCAGGGCTCCATGCCTTGGCCAATCGTCGATCCTTTCGCCGGCCATGCCGGCGGCCGTTCCACCGAACGGAGGGGCCGGGAATACAAGCTCGGCTCGGGGCTACGACGGCGCCGGCTAGTCTCTCCTCCACACAAGTGAGCAAGGCTTCGTTGAGCGCAAGCTTGGTCGGTTTCGGCCGGCGGGCAGATCAGTCTGCATGCCATTGGGCAGTTGTTGCCCGATACTCCAACCCGCCGCCGCGGGTGGCCGCGTTCCTACGCAGTTCACGGGAGACTGTCGAAGCAGCTCGCCCCAAGCGGCGCCCGATCTCCTGTATGGAATGGCCCTGCACCTTTAAAAGGGCGATGTCCTCGCGTTCAGCCAACGAAAGGTAGCGCACGGAGAGAGGTTCGGCCGAAGATCTGAACATCGCTGGTGGCATGCCGCCTGCCTCTCGGAACAATTTGCTTCCGACAGGTTGCGATAAGCCGGCCTCAAACGCAGCATCTTCGCGCTCTGCCCCGTGGCAATCGCCTTCCAAAGTCTATTCTGTTCATCGCGTCGTGCAACAGACGGCCGGCTGCCGATTCCGAGACGATCGCGCGCGCCGTTTCGATTTGATCGCGCGCGGCATTCCGAAGCGATGGCGCGCAGCATTCCGAGAATTGTCCGCGCAGGATTCCGAAGCAATCGCGCGCACTTTGGAGTTAGGAGGACCTGATCGTTGGGGCATTTATCCAGTCGGATAGCGACCGGAGAAATGGATGCCGACGAGGAGGGTTACGATGCGCCACGTGCGCGAGATTTTGCGTCTGAGCCTTGAAGCAGGGGGTATCGACGAGGGTGATTGGTGAGCGAGCCGGGGTCGGGGCGACGACGGTTCGGGATATGCTGAAGCGGTTTGCACGCTCGGGGCTAAGTTGGCCAGTCCCTGCGGAGATAAGCGACGCCGAGCTGGAAGCGTGCCTGTACGGCTTACCTGGGGTGAAGCCCGGCCGGCGCAAGCAGGCGGAACCGGACTGGTCGGCGGTGGCACGTGAGCTGAAGCGCAAGCATGTGACGCTGCAGGTTCTGTGGGAAGAATATATCGGCGCGCACCCGGATGGCTATCGCTACAGCCGTTGGTGTGACCTGTTCCGGCGCTGGAAAGGCCGCCTGCCTCTGACGATGCGGCAGAACCACGGGGCGGCGAGAAGATGTTTGTCGATTACGCCGGCGACAGGGTGCCGGTTGTAGTCGACCGCCGGACCGGTGAGGTGCGCGGTGCCCATCTGTTTGTGGCGGTGCTCGGCGGATCGAGCTTGTCATTTGCCTGCGCGACGTGGACCGAGCAGTTCGCCGATTGGATCGAGGCGCACAATCGCGCCTTCGCCTTCTTCGGCGGCGTGCCCATCTTCTGGTCCCCCACAACGCGAAGGTCGCGGTGATCAAGGCGTGTCACTTCGATCCGATGGTCAACCGCAGCTATACCGACATGGCGCGCCATTACGGCACGGCGGTGCTCCCGGCGCGGCCGAGGAAGCCGCGGAAGGCGAAAGTCGAAGCCTGCGTCGGCATTATGGGTTCTGGGCCGCTTGCGTAACCGGATCTTTTACAGCCTGGCCGAGGTGAACGCTGCGGTCGCCGAGTGCATCGCCGATCTCAACGACACACGGGTGCTTCGCCAGTACAGCAAAACGCGGCGTCAGCTGTTCGAGGAGATCGACGCGCCGAACCTCAAGCCGCTATCGATCGAACGTGGATCCATGCTGAGTGGAAGCGTTGCCGGGTCGGGCTCGATTATCACATTGCCATCGAGCACCACCATTACTCGGTGCCGTGGCGCTTCGCCCGCCGCGAGGTCGAGGCCCGCATGACCGCACGCACCGTCGAAATCTTCCTTGATGGCGAACGCATCGCCGCCCACATGCGTGGAAGCGGCAACGGGCGACATACGACGATCCCCGAACATATGCCGTCGAGCCACCGGTGCTACCGTGAATGGACGCCATTGAAGATCCGGGAAGAGGCTGCGCGGATTGGGCCGATGCTGTCGCTGCTGGTTGAGAAGATCATCGAGGATCGGCCGCATCCCGAGCAGGGCTACCGTCATGCCTGGGCATCATCGGACTGGAGAAGCGCTTCGGCACCGAACGCCTGGAAGCGGCCGCGCGGCGCGCGCTGGAGATCCAGGCGCGCAACTATCCCTCGGTCAAACCGATCCTCGAGAAGGGGCTCGACAAGATCCCGGTGCGCAAAGCCCCGGAGCAAACGCCGATCTTCCACACCAACATCCGGGGCCCCGGATATTACCACTGAAAGGACTGCAATGCTCAAACACCCGACACTCGAACTGCTGGGGCAACTCGGTCTGGCAGGCATGGCCAATGCGTTCATCGAACTGGGAAGCAACAGCGATGCGGCCAACCTCAGCCACGCCGAATGGCTTGCCCTTCTCCTCGATCACGAGGCGACCTACCGCAATGGCCGCGCCTTGCGCTGCGCCTTCGTCATGCCCGGCTAGGCCACCATGCCGTGCCTGAGGACGTCGATTACCGCGCTGCGCGAGGTCTCGATCGCCGACTGTTCGATAGGCTGCTCAAGGGCGACTGGATCGCCGCCCATGAGAGCTTGGCCATCATCGGGCCGGCCGGCGTCGGGAAGAGTTGGTTGGCCTGCGCCATCGGCCACAAGGCTTGCCGTGATAATCGCTCGGTGCTCTACACTCGGCTGCCGCGCCTGATCAATGACCTGTCCCTGGCCAAGGGTGACGGCCGCATCGCCGCGCGCATGAAAAGCCTCGCCAGGGTCGATCTCCTTATCCTCGACGATTGGGGGCTTGAACCGCTCGACGGCAATGCCCGTCACCACCTGCTCGAAATCCTCGAAGACCGGTACGGGCGTCGCTCAACGCTGGTGACCAGTCAGCTCCCGGTGGCCCGCTGGTTCGATCTGATCGGGGATCCCACCTACGCCGATGCCATCCTCGACCGCCTCGTTCACAACGCTCACCGGCTCGAACTCAGCGGCGAATCCATGCGCAGGTCCACCATCCCCGCTGCCGCTTGACCAGACCCCAAACACAGTGACATCTTGCCGTGACGATCAGGTGCTCGACCTGCGCGCGATCAGATCGGAACGCTGCGCGGCATCAGATCGGAATACATGCGCGCGATCGTCGGAATCCGCAGCCCCCGGCCTGGCGATGGCAATGGCGCCCGTCCTGACCGCGCCGATCGCCGATTTACAACCTTCATCGCAACCTCCAACGTCATGGTGTTGCGACGACCGTTTGAATCCGCCCTGACTGCCTTGGTCGGAGTGGTGCAACAGTGCTTCCGGCTTGCCGCGTCGCCAGACGGCCGTCAGCAGGGCATGGGTCACCAACTGAGCTGTCATGGCGGCGCTCATCGACCAACCCACCACCCGGCGTGAGAACAGGTCGATCACTGCTGCGACGTAGAGCCAGCCCTCGGCGGTCCAGAGATACGTAAAATCGGCGACCCACTTCTGGTTCGGCCGCTCGGCAGTGAATTGCCGGCCAAGGAGGTTCGCCGGCACGGTCTCGAGCGTAAGCGTCGTTCTCAGGCCACGGCTTTGAGGGCTTGAGCGCGGTAAGCCCAGGGCAATAGCTGGTCGATGTCGCGGTTTCGATGGCCGTTGACGATGCTGGTGAGCGCGTCGATCAGGTAAGCAAGCGGATCGACGTCATTCAGCTTACAGGTTTCGACCAGGGATGCGATGATCGCCCAGTGCTCGGCACCGCCGTCGGAGCCCGCGAACAGCGCATTTTTCCGGTTGAGCGTGATCGGACGGATCGAACGTTCGACGGCGTTGTTGTCGAGCTCGATACGGCCATCATCGATGAAGCGCGTCAGACCCTCCCAGCGTGAGAGCGCATAGCGGATGGCGTCGGCGAGCTTGGCCTTCTGGCTGATCAGGGCGAGTTTTGCGTGTAGCCACTTCTGGAAGGTATCGGCAAGCGGCTGGCCTTTCTGCTGCCGCACGAGGCGACGCTCCTCGGCGCTGCGGCCGCGGATGTCCTTCTCAATCGCGTAGAACTCGGCGATGTGCTTGAGCGCCTCGCTCGCGATGGGTGCCGGGCCAGGTGTTGCGAGCTCATAGAAGTTGCGGCGCATGTGCGCCCAACAGAACGCAAGCTCAACGTCGCCCCGCTCAGCGAGTTTGGCGTAACCGGCATAGCCGTCGACCTGCAGGATCCCCTTGAAGCCTGCGAGATGAACGATCGGTCGATCGGCTTTGCGATCGGGGGCATAGACGTAGGCGACGCCCGGCGGATCGACGCCGCCCCATGGTCGGTCGTCTGCCGCATAGGCCCAGAGCTGACCGGTCTTGGTGCGCCCGCGGCCGGGATCAAGCACCGGCATTGTTGTCTCGTCGACGAACAGCTTTGGCCGTTGCCTGAGCTTGCCGAGGAGGCGCTCATGCAACGGACGCAGGTGGAAGGCTGCTTGTCCCACCCAGTCCGCCAACGTTGAACGATCGAGCTCAATGCCCTGACGGGCGTAAATCTGCGCCTGCCGGTAGAGCGGCAGGTGATCGGCATATTTGGAGACCAGCATCTGGGCGACGGTAGCCTCGGTCGGCAATCCGCCCTCGATCAGCCTGGCCGGGGCTGGCGCTTGTATGACCCCATTCTCGCAGGCCCGGCAGGCGTATTTGGGCCGCCGGGTCACGAGGATCCGGAACTGCGCCGGGACCAGGTCCAGCCGCTCGCTTCTGTCCTCGCCGATCCGGTGCAACTCACCCTGGCAGCAGGGACAGGTCTTGTCCTCGATATCGACGATGACCTCGATCCGCGGCAGGTGCGCCGGCAACGCGCGACGGTTGCCGCGGCGCTTGCGAGCTCGCGCATCACGGCCTTCAGGTGCACTGACGTTCTGTGCCGTCTCGCCGTACGCGGCGACTTGCTCGACGTCTTCCAGGCCCAGCAGCATCTGATCTTCGGGTAGCGTCTCCGCCCGCCGGCCAAACCGGTGTCGCTGCATTTCCTTGATGATCTGACGCAGCCGTTCGCTCTCGCACCGCTCGGCAAGCAGCATCGCTTTCAGCGTCTCGAGATCGTCAGGCAGGGCGTCGCTCACACCCAAATCAGAGCATATTCGCCGTCATCTTGCGACGCGTTCGGCGCTCCTGATTCACTTCGCCGCAGTACTGCCAACAGCTATCCGGGCTGCGCTGGCGCCGGCGTCTCCCGTGCCTCATGCACAAGCCGCCAGTCGAGTCCTTCCAGCAGCGCCGACAATTGCGCCGCCGACAGACGCATCACACCGTCCTCGATCTTCGGCCAGCGGAAGATCCCATCCTCAAGCCTCTTGGCGAACAGGCACAGGCCCGTTCCATCCCAGAACACCAGCTTAATCCGGTCCGCCCGCTTGGCCCGGAACACATAGACAGCTCCCGAGAATGGGTCAGCCCCCATGGTCTCGCGCACCAAGGTCGCAAGCCCCTCCATTCTCTTGCGGAAGTCTACCGGTTTGGTTGCCACCATCACCCGAACCGCACCCGATGGACCGATCACCGGCTTGCCTTCAGCGCCTGGACGATCGACGCGATCATCGTTGGGTCCGCTCCGCGACCGGCCCGGATCGTGATGCCGTCGACTTCGATCTCGATGATCCCGCTATCTGCCTTACGCGCCACTTTGCGCTCCTGGTGAGCAGCCGGCGCCGGTACCACCGCGTCCACTACCGCTTGCACAAACTGTACTTCGTCCGCTTGGGAATGACCGCCTGCTGCTTGTCGCAACTGACGGCGCCAGCCAAACAGCTGCTGCGGCGACAATCCATGCCGTCGGGCCACGGAACACACCGAGTCGCCACTCGCCACGATCTCCGCGACGATCCGCGCCTTGTCCTCGTCGCTCCACTTCCGCCGACGACCGGCTCCGGTGAAGACCTCAAGCCGCCGCACCGGCTCGGTGATAGCAGTATGCACTGTGTCCATTCTAAGCCTAACGGTCAAAACCGAACCGCAGACTCGCAGATCGCCCCATCATCCGGTAGGTGGCCGCTGAACAGCGCTTACTCTCGAGCTGCCGGTCGCCGCTGTCCTTCGGCAAGCGCCGGCGTCGCGGCCGCGCCCGCAAGCCTTGCAGGCGCATCAGTCATTTGATTTGGTGGAGGCCACAGTTCGCCCCATCGGCAAGCAGATCACGCCACACCCGGCGCGCACCATAGGTGCGGTCGCTCGCTATGAAGCTGGCCTTCCACCTTGCCGCCGAGCTCTTCGTCGCTGCGGGATCTGGCGCTGGGCGAGCGATTCAGCCAGGCATGGAAGCCCGACCGCGACACCGCCAGCGCATCGCATAGCCATGCCACCGGCCAGATCGCCCGGTGCTTCGCAATGAAGACGAACTTCATGTCGCTTCCTTCGCGAAGAAGGCTGCGGCCTTCCTAAGAAACAGCCAATTGGCCGCCCGGGTCCACTTGCAGGACGAAGCCGAGTGACTTGGCACGTCGCCTCAGATTGGCGACGACACGGCTGCGATATTGTTCCTCGTAGTGATCAGCACCTGGATCCCTGTAGGTCATGCCGTGCATAAGCGTATTGTAGAACAGAACCGCTATTTTGCGAGCGGTCGCCGTCACCGCCTTTGCCTTGCCGGCGCGCAAAGCCAGCCGTCGATAGAATGCGCCAAGCGCCGTATCGCTCCGCCCAACCGTCGTCGCTGCGAGCCGCAGCAGTGCCGCTGCTCGACTGGAGATCGTCGTGTGCGCGAAGATAGTACCTTGCCACCGGAGATCTTGTTACCTGGCGCGAGGCACAGCCAGGAGGTGAAGTGCTTGGCGGTCGGCCAAGCCTTCAGATCCGTGCCGCACTCGCCGATTAGCTTCAACGCGAGTGATGGCCCCAACCCATGGATCTCAGTCAGATCAACGCCGAGAACGCCGTATAATGCGGTCCTGACGTCGAACGACGGTGTGTTAAGCTGCCTGGTCTTCACCCGCGGCCTGGAGAGCTTGCCGATTGGCTTGGCTCCTTTGTCAGTCAGCGCCGCGATCAAGGATTCCAGCTTGCGGTCACAATCGAGCATCTTGGCCTGGTAGGTGTCGTAGAGCTCCAGCGACTGGGTCAGTGCGAAGACATGTTCGTCCCGATTGTTGCCCACCAGTGCGGCGCGGATGGTCTCGATGGAGGAATGGCAGCGCACGTCGCGGTAGGTCGCCAACACGTCAGGATTCCGCTCACCCGGGACAATAGCTCGGATAATCCGCATCCCGGGTCGCGCCCGTTATGTCGGAGACGACGTGATGAAGTTGCAGGTTCATCTCCATCAGGGCCTTCTGCATGTGCTGGATATGTGCGGCTGCATATTCGACTAGCCGCTCTCGCTGGCGGAAATAGGCGCGTAGCGTCGCGATATCGGCATCAGGCCGAAAGCTGCCGCGCAGCAAACCGTAGGAATGAAGCTGGCGCAGCCAAGCGGCGTCGCTGACATCAGTTTTGCGTCCAGGCACGTTCTTGGCGTAACGAGCGTTGACCAGGATGACCTCGAACCCTCGCTGCTCCAGAATCTCGTAGACCGGGATCCAATAGACCCCCGTCGATTCCATCGCGACACTGATTACGCCGCACGCTTTGAACCAATCCGCCAGTTCGTGCAGGTCCTGCGTGAATGTGCCAAACGCACGCACCGGCGTGTCGGTGCACCCTGGATCGACCGCCGCCATGTGCATTTTGACCCAATGTCGATGGCGGCGGCTCCGACGTTGACCGGCTTTAAATCTGGGCGGCCACCGGCAGGCGTCTTCGGCATTGCAACTCCTCCGTCAGTCATGGGACTGGAGGGTCTGGGTTATGCCAATCGTCATCTTCCTAATCGGGATCGCTATCGGAACAGCGTCACCAATCTCAAGTTCGCATGCACCCATGGACCACGTTTTTTTACGGGGACTGCGCCTCCAATAAGCTGACGGCCGCTACCCTCCAAATCGAGAGGATAGCATTGTCTGTTTCTACCGCGCACAGGCGGGCCGGGGCCCGTGATGGTTTTTTAGGATATCCCGCTCGGCCTTTAACTTGGCGACCTCACGGCGCAACCGCTCGATCTCCTGCTGCTCCGGCTTCATCTGCCCGTGGCCGGCAAAGGCCTGCACCGGATCGGAGCCGAACTCTTTCACCCATTTGCGCAGAACGCTCTGTGGACATCCCAGGTCGCGCCCGGCCTGCGCCACCGACACCCCACGCTCCCTAACCAGCTTGACCGCCTCGATCTTGAACTCGCGACTGAATTTCCGTCTCTTCATCGCCCACCTCCGGCTTCATGAAACACCAATCTCGGTGTCCATCAAACCGGCAGCAGCTCAAACTTCCACGACAGCCATACGTCGCAACCATCTTTAGGCTAGCGCGAAGCTGGCCTGATTGTGTTGCAACCTTGTGAAAAGTAATCTCCACTCCCTGAGAGGGTTGGGGTGTCTACCGGGGCAGTTGTTCGGCATACCGAGCGCGCGGCCGGCTTAGAACAACGTCACCCGTGAGAGGTTTTTCGGCTAATCGACAATTGCGGAATGGCGTCGGCCGGCGGGGTGCCCCACGCAGCGAAGTAACTGCTGATCGGAGCGTTGAACAGCGCCACCCTCCGGCTCGCTGGGTCAAAGCAGAGGTTAAGTGTCTCGACAGTGCAGGCGACATCGCCTGCACTTTCAATGCGATGAAGAAGATGAAATCGCTTGGTGTCCGCGGCAATCAGGGTTGTGCGGATGTCGATCGATGCCCCCAAGCGCAGTTCGCGAACATAACGAACATAGGTCTCAGTCATGACAAATTGAAGGTCTTGGCCAGACGCACAATCGCGCTTAGCACGGCGCCATACTTCAATACTCGCAAGATCAGCTATTCGCTGATAGGTCAAGAAATTGACGTGATCAAGCTTGTCCAGCCACTCCTTATCAACTGCGCCTTCCCAAGTCTTGATCCAAGCCATGGTTCGCCTCCGCAAAGTTTGTCCTGATTCGCGCAAGGCAGAGCAGAGGCCCGTCCCGACCGCTATCGTTCGATCCAGTCCCTTACAGTCTTCTGGGTATCGTCGCTTGCTAGCGAGATACGCCATTCGCTTAGCGACATTCGAACGGTCGGCCTCGGCGGCTTCGAAATGACTTGAAAGTCGAAAGCAGTCGCATATGAGGCGAGCCAAGTCTCGAGTTGAACATGCTGCTCCATTTTCGAATGGGGTTCCCGGTAGAACGTGGCACGCGCCGTCATGAACAAGGTTTTAGCGGCATGTTGGGGCTTATTTTCTCCAATTTAGGACCGAATCTAATCAAAATCCTGCTTTCAATATCTTAAATGCGGGGTTTTATGTCGCACCGTCGAAGTTAGTGATACGCTGGCCTTCGAGCGCCTTGGCAAAATTGGAGCGAGGCAGACGGTGAAAATGAGATAGCGTATTTGTCTGGCGCCTAAGAACGTCCTTGCCACGTGATATCGTTTATCAGGAGCAGCACCCCGATCCAGCGCGGCGACCTAAAAAGTATTGCGCATGCAAAGTTGTAATGAGCGCAGTTTTAGTTCTAGACCCGCTGAGAAAGTGATGCCTCCCGCGTTCGCAGGAAATTCCGGGTCTCGCGAGTGACGTGCTGACTTTCGACGGGTTCTAGGCGAACATTGATGAAAAGCTGCGGTAAGGGAACGCGTAGTTTTCTTCCTGCGGGTTCAATGTCAAAGGCGGGCCGGGAGACAATTGGGCATGTCAGGTGTATCGATCGGAAAGCGAGCCGCCGTTGAGCAGGATCGTGTCGTGGAGGACATCTCTCGATTAGAGCGCGTGCGACGCAAGCATGTAGGGCGCTATCTAAGTGCTCTTGCGGTCGTGGCGCTGGTCACGTGGCTTGTGATGGCCTTTGTCCATGGTCAAATCGACTGGCCGGTTGTGAGGCGCTATCTTACAGTCCGTACAATCATCCTTGGTCTGGGGAACACCGTTCTAATGGCCTTCTTGGCAATGCTGCTAGGAATTCTGATTGGGGTGGCGGTCGCGATCATGCGCCTCTCCGACAACCCTCTGGTCAAGTGGGCGGCGGCTAGCTACGTCTGGTTCTTTCGCGGCACGCCGTTGCTACTGCAGTTGCTGCTTTGGTTCAATCTTGCGCTGGTGTTTCCCAAGCTCGGCATTCCGGGCCTCTTCGAGCTGCGTACGGTAGACGTGATGACGCCGTTTATTGCAGCGTTGCTCGGATTGGGCATCAATCAGGGAGCCTATACCTCGGAAGTGGTGCGCGCCGGATTATTATCTGTCGATCAAGGACAGTATGAGGCGGCGAGTGCGATCGGAATGCCCCGTCTTCAGGCGCTGCGCCGAATCATCCTACCGCAGGCGATGCGCGTCATTGTGCCCCCGATTGGCAATGAGCTCATCGGCATGGTCAAGCTGACATCACTCGCCAGCGTGATCCAGTTTTCGGAAATTGTTCACAACGCAGAGAACATCTATTACGTGAACAACTACGTAATTGAACTGCTGATAGTTGCTGCATTCTGGTACTTGATCGTGGTTACCGTGCTTACGTTCCTTCAAATGCGATTAGAGCGGCATTACGCACGCGGCGCCCGCAATACAAAACCACGCTAGGCTGGAAGAACACATGAATCCCATCGTTAAAGTCAGCGGCGTACGCAAGTCTTATGGTGCATTCGAAGCGCTTAAGGGGATCAACCTGGAGGTGGAGCGTGGCGAAGTGCTCTGCATTATTGGTCCATCGGGCTCGGGAAAGAGCACTTTGCTCCGGTGCATGAACCAGTTGGAAGTCGTTGATAGCGGCGCTCTGTGGGTGAACGGCGAATTAGTCGGTCACCGTCAGGTCGGCCGAAAATTGTATGAACTTTCCGGGCGTGATATCGCGCGACAACGCCTCGCGACGGGCATGGTGTTCCAGCGCTTCAATCTCTTCCCCCATAAGACGGCGCTGGAAAACATCACCGAAGGTCCGGTGCAAGTACTCAAACAAGAGCGCAAGCAGGCCGAGGTCGCCGCCCGTGAGTTGCTTGCGCGGGTCGGACTATCTCATAAGTGCGATGCTTATCCGGTTGAGCTATCGGGTGGTCAGCAGCAGCGCGTCGCAATTGCTCGCGCTCTCGCGATGAAACCAGCGTTGATGCTGTTCGATGAGCCGACCTCCGCGCTGGATCCCGAACTAGTTGGCGAAGTGCTTGTCGTGATGCGCGATCTCGCGCGAACTGGAATGACAATGATCGTTGTTACTCACGAACTCGGTTTCGCGCGGGAAGTGGCAAGTCGAGTGATTTTCATGGATCAAGGCCAAGTCATAGAAAGCGGCCCCCCGGCCCAGGTCCTCAGCAGCCCCACGCATGCCCGAACCCTGAATTTTATTTCAGCCGTCCTCAATTGACACCGCGTCTGTCAATCGCAAGAAGAAAGTTGTCTCAGCGATCGGTGCCTCCGCTTATAAAGTTCAATGCTCAAGATCCGGGATGTCAAACTGTGCGGGTCCTCTGTTTGCCGGCGTCTTGCGCACCTAAGATCCTGATCTAGACCTGATCTTCTCTTGAGCTGTGGTAAGGAGCCTAGGGTGGTTCTCTTCGAACGCCGAATACTAGAAGTGGCGAGGAACTTAAGCAGAGCTGGATGCAATCAAATCCCGACCGACCGATCGACCTGAGACGCCTTGCACACCAAATCTGGTCACGCATTCGAGTAGCAGCCGGCCCTGCTCGGTCCCCGGCTGGTGGGCTAATCGCCACTATTTTGGCAGCTCTCACATCGTTTGCGAATTGCCATCGACGACACAGAGCACGCTGCGTGATTACTGATTGCTTTCAGTGTCTAGACTAGCTCGCGCAGCAGCAACCGCGATAACGCCGATGGCCGAGTGTCTGCTGAGATTGTTGTAGAAGCCCTCGACGAAAGCGAGGATGATCGCGCTCGGCTTCATCGCGGGTCGCCTAGTGAAGCTGATAGATCAGTTCGGTTTTGAGCGCGTGGAAGAAGCTTTCTATACGGAAAAGAGCTCATCGGGATTCGAATGAACACGAAGCCGGCGTTCCGCATGCCGATCTGGGCGGCAAGCATGGCATCAGCGACGCCAGAATCTAAAAAGAGTTCATAGGTTTCGACGGATCTCGTCCTGCCGCATCTTCGCGTCGACCGACAGATCCGCCGCCTTCTCGCCTCGAGCCGGCATCAGACCGTCATACGTCGTCTTCCATACCCTCGGTCGAGCTCGCTCATCATCGTCAATTCAACACCCGTGCCGAGGCAGCCGCGACATCCTCGCTTTTACAATCGAACCCGACTCCCTTGCGCCATCGGATATGTGGCCCGATCGAAGGGAGCTAAAAGGCGCCTAGCATGTCCAGCCGTTAGGGGAAGATCAGTTCCAGGAAGGAGTCTGCGCAAAGGAAGTGATGTTATCCACGATCGCGCGAGCTGGCTCAAGTGAGCCACAGCCCCACGCCTCTATGAGCTTATCAAGCCGTTCCCGTCGTGCAACCTCCGTTTCCTAGTAGTTGCGGACTATCGTTGTTAAGGATTTCATACCGCTATGTCTTCTTCGCCTGGGCACTATTCACAGTCACTTATTCACCCTCGGCACGTTGGACAGGCTCAATTCGAACGGTACAGGGACGCTGATAATGACCAGGATAAACGTGGCGCTGGTGTTTGGGGGCGGGCCTCCTGGACCGCTTGGGCATGACATGTCAGTGGAGTTCGCTCGATCTGTGTACGAAGCGTTAGACAGGAAACAGCATAGTCCAATATTGGTGGCTGTCGCACCAGACGGCAAGTGGTGGCTGCAGGAGAATACAAACGGGTTTCCCTTAGGCCCGGGTTCGTCAAGTGCTCAATTGATACTTTTACCGGGGGGGCGCGGCAAAGCGTTGCTCCATCGATGCAACGAGAATGACAGTACATGTAACGTTGATGTAGTCTTCCCAATTTCGCCCTATTACTGCACGGGCCTGCTCGAAATAGCGCAGGTGCCTTTTGTAGGTTCCCGGTCGCCTGCGCCGGCGATATGTGGAGATAAGCAAATCGTCAAACGAATATTGCGCGATGCAGGTCTTCCGATCGCTCGGTCTTTAACACTGACAACTAAAGAAGCGCTCAAGTTTCAGTTTGTACAAGAGGCGCTCGGCAGCCGTTCGCTGTTTGTAAAGCCGGCAAGCCTTTATAATTCTATCGGCGTCAGCAAGGTAACTTGCGAAGCAGAGTTTGAGGCTGCTGTCGACCTTGCATTTAGATATGACAGCAAGGTCTTAGTCGAGGAGTACGTGCAGGCGCGAGAGCTTGAGTGTGCGGTGTTGCCGGACACAGAGCAACCAAGCAAATTACTCTGTTCATGGCCAAGCGAGGTCATTCCTGATGAGCACACCTTCTACACGGCTCAGGCTAAACTTGATGAGAAAGGTGTAGTGCTCAAAACCAAGGCGGAGCTTGACGAAGCGGAGGCTGATCGAGTGCGCTCGTTGTCTTGTGAGGCGTTTAGAGTGATCGGCTGCGAGGCGATGGCAAGGGTGGATTTCTTTATGCGGCCCAATGCAGAATTGCTGATTAACGAGGTAGGCGTCTCGCCTGCTCTGGGTCCCTCCAGCGCCTTTCCGAGAATGATGAAGGAATGCGGTATTCCGTACAATGTCTTGGTACAGAGGCTACTGGAAGATGCGATTAAGCGCGCGGAGCGGGCTAAGAATCCCATAACCTGAAGGGCGCATCGCGCTTCAGGTTTCACTGGGTCGCAGACTCGAGATCCTTGACCTCGGAGACGATGGCCGCGTGTATATGCATCATCAAAAGTGTATATGCATGATCAAAGGACGCTCCGAAAAGATTGGGAAAGAGATTTTTTTCGACCCATTTCGAGGCTGCTTGCGGGTTGGACGATTGTTCTGAAGGATGAGGGCACGCACTGCTATTTGCCGACTCAGAGCGGCTGCGAAGTACAAGGTCTCGCTTCATTTTAGTGTGCAGCACGACGTTGGCGGCTTTCCGGACATAAACGGAAATGGGGTTGCGACCCGGCAACGCGACCCGATCTCCGTGGCCAGCGCGCAAGTTCGGACTGAGTTTATTGAGGCCGGGAGCGCATGCTTGTACCCGATCGTTTCGCGTTGATCGCATGATGTTCTATCGGCGACAAGCGCTGAATTCCAGCGTCAGTGCTAGCACTACTTTGGCAGATTGTCGGATTCCTCTGAATTTTTAGGATTCCCGAATCGATTTTTCAATGATTCATGGGTGGTCGGCTCTTGGAGGGCTGACCATGGCGGAATGGGAAGACGAACTCGAAGGCTGGCTGAAGCCGTTCTTGCAGCGGTTGGGTCATAAGACCCGGCAGCGGATGTGTCCCCTTTACGTTGCGGGATTGATCGGTCCTGGCGATCGCAAGAGCGTTCAGCCGATGGCAGAACGCCTCGCAACCGGCAACTACGATCAGCTGCACCATTTCATCGCCGATGGTGTCTGGGACGAGTCATCGCTGGAATCTGAGTTGCTCAACCAGGCCGACGGGCTTGTCGGCGGCAAGGATGCGGTGCTGGTCATTGATGACACCTCACTGCCGAAGAAAGGTGAACGGTCGGTTGGTGTTGCGGCTCAATACGCGTCGGCTCTCGGCAAAACGGCAAATTCGCTGGTGTCTTTGACGCTTGCGCGAGGTGAAGTGCCGGTGATGATCGCTTTGCGTCTCTTTCTGCCTGACAGCTGGACTAGCACTGGTGCCGACGGCGACGTGGAGCAGAACGAAAATTGCGTTGATTGCTCGCGGGGCCGCTTTGCCTATCGTTCGGAGTAGCTCCCGACGAGGTTGGATGCCTCTGTGTCCCTCCAGCCTAATCTGGATGCGAGGCCTCATTCCCTTGTCACCGAAAGTTGACCCTTCGAATACGAAGCCGGTCATATTCGAAGAACCAACAACGGAAGTGCGCTCCGGGCGCGGGTAGCGCGACTTGGATTGCTGGTCCTAGCAGCGGTTGCCACCTGAACCCGTCTACGCCCGATGCGGGGATATTTAGCTTTCCTGCTACAGGTATCTCCTAGAGCGCAGCGCCAAGAGGATCTCGTGTGGCGCTGTCCACCCCACGCCAGGTGCGGCAATCGGCCAAGGCGCTCATGAGCCTGCAGACGCCGAAGTCTCTGGTCCGGGGGCGTGCGATCAATTCGTATGACTACGCCCTCAGGAACTCTTCGGTTAGTTTGCGGCTCCCCGCACGATCAGTATGAACGTTGGCCCAATAAGCGTGCTTGATGCATCAATCCGGCGGAATTGGGCACGTAAAAACGCATTTCTGCACGTCAAGGGCGACATTTGCAGAAAGTGTCCTAGCTCCTCGTCCAATACTACTCAAAGTAAAATGGCTGCGCTGCGTTCTTGCCCCGCGCGGGAAGTACTAGGAAGTTGTAATGACGATTATGGGAGTTCGATCGCGTGATTTTATGCTAACGTCTGAATGCGCCAGTTTAAGGCTACATTGTGCGAAGGATCTGCTGCTTGGGCCGCCGGCTCGCGGGGTGAAAGGAATCACAGTTTTTCGATGTCTACGTGAGGGCTTTCTGATGAGGGACAAGCGCCGGGAGCCACCGCTTCCTCATGCCGAGCCGCGCATCGCGATCCTGTATGACGGGCTTCCGCTGAAAAAGTCATGGCCGGCTTCACCATCCCTAAGTATCAATTTCGGCGCGGGCCTGGAGCCGAGCGCGGCTACGCTGAGCAAGCAACCGATGACGTGATAAGGGTCGACGCGGAGTTCCTCGCCCAGATCGAAGCGCGTCTGCCGCTTGAGGGTGAGCCCCTAAGGATTGGACCTTTTGAGTACTTCCAAAGCTCGCGGTGCGGCCTCTGTCATCCTGCTTGGTCGCTTCGACTGGAGGCCGTCGGTGCCGACGAACTGGTTTTGATCCAAAGCGACTCGGGAAGCCGAGGTCTTTTGCCTCGTCGGTGACGAAGGCTACGACTTAACGGTGCGTGACTTGGATCTGTCGCGACGTCCGGAGCGACCATAAACATTCGGCACGAGTTATTGGTGCGCTAATGGCAACATAGAAGGTCAAGACCGCTTCTAAGCTGGGTCTCCGAAGCCAGAGAACTAAAGCTCGCTTGTTCTGAGGACCGCATGAGCACTATCGAGCCGCATCTCCGCACGCCCTCGGGCAAGCCCCGCCTGCGCGCCTTTGCGCTCGCACTGGACGGCACGCCTGGTCGCTTCAATGCCATCACCGACGTGCCAGGCGTTACGGTCGGCTACTCAACGCTAATTTCCGGCGACGGTCCGCTGCAGGTCGGAACCGGCCCGGTCCGCACAGGTGTAACCGCGATTCTCCCGAGACTGCGGGGGGAACTCGCAACCCCGGTGTTTGCCGGCGTGTTCAGCCAGAATGGCAATGGCGAATTGACCGGCGCGCACATTATCGAGGAGACCGGCGCCTTCAGCCTGCCAATCACAATCACGAACACCCACTCCTGCGGCGTTGCCCGCGACGGCACGCTGCGGTGGATGCACCGCGTGCTGCCGGCAGCGCTCGATAGCGCTTGGGGACTACCAGTGGCGGCGGAGACCTATGACGGCTTTCTCAGTGACATCAATGGCCAGCATATCAACTTCGAGCATGTCGCCGCAGCACTCGATGGCGCAACAGGCGGCGCCATCGAGGAAGGCAGCGTCGGCGGCGGGACCGGCATGATTTCGTTCGGCTTCAAAGCCGGGTCGGGCACCGCGTCGCGCATCGTCGAATGGCACGACAGTCGCTATACGGTCGGTGTGTTCGTGCAGGCCAATTTCGGTAAGCGGCGCAATTTCACTCTTCGCGGTCGGCGCATCCGACCGGACCTCACCGACCCAGCGGTATTCGAAGGTACGCCCCGCGCCGAAAAGGGCTCGATCATCGCCGTCGTCGCCTCCGACGCGCCGTTCCTGGCGCATCAAATGAAGCGGCTGGCCAGGCGCGTGCCGCTCGGCATCGCCTTGACCGGCGGCTATGGCTATCACAGTTCGGGCGATATTTTTCTCGCCTTCTCGACCGCCAATTCCGAAGCCGCGCTGGCTTCAGGCCGCATCGCTTGCGCGGGTTTCATTCCGGATATCGATATCGACCCGTTCTTCGACGCTGTGGTACAAGGCGTGGAGGAGGCGATTCTAAACGCGCTAGTCGCCAATGAGGACATGACGGGGCGTGACGGCAATTTCGTGCCAGCGCTGCCCAAGGAATGGCTGAACAACTGGTAGCTGGTCACGAGGCATCAAAACATCGACGCTGCGCGGCGAGCCGGGTGCCGACTGATGATGCCCCCCGTCAAGGGGAAAGACCACCTGATGGAAGGAAGGCGGAAGACACCGCGAATTGCCACTCCCATTCGGTCGACAGCCGGCGATGCACGCGCGTAAAGCTTGAATGAAGGCTAGTGTCCCGAGGCACAAGTTCGCAATCTTAGATTCGTGCCAGATTCGCACCGCTGAGGCAGACTGAAGATTGCAGCAGTCACGGAGGATATATGGTGGCTCAGCGACTTGCGCCGTTGGTATATTGAGCGATGATGAGCGTGCCGAACTTCAGTCGCTGACAACGCGGCGAAAGGCGGTGAAGGCGCTGGCTGTCAGAACCCGGATCGTGTTGACCTACGCGGAGGGCGGTCAGAACAGGAAGTGGCGGCCAAGTTGGACGTAGAGCGAGGAAAGGTAGGCAAATGGCGGCGGTGCTTTGTGGAGCGGCGCGCGGCCGAGTTGTACGATGAGCCGCGCTCGAGGGCACCGCGCACCATTGACGATGGTCGCATCGAAGGCGTGATCGTGAGAACGCTGGAAAGCTGACCACCGGCCTCTCAGTGTCGAGGGTGCAACGCATCTGGCGGGCCTTCGGGCTCCAGCCGCACCGGCTGGAGGCATTCAAGCTCTCGACCGATCCGAACTTCGTGGCCAAGGTACGCGACGTTGTCGGCCTTTACGTCTCGCCGCGGCACACGCCCATCGTTCTGTGTGTTGACGAAAGTCGCAAATCCAGGCGCTGGACCGCAGTCAGCCGATGTTGCCGATCCCGGAGAGGCTATGACGAAAAGGGTACCACATCGCGGTAGTTGCTTGATTCCCGTTTTGCGCGCTTCATTATGCTCGAGCACATTCAGGTAGGTCTGAGGTGCAATATGTTGTACCGGATGGGCGAACGCCCTGTTGCAGAGCCATATCCTCTGCCGCGGCTCCAGGCCTTCCCTCGAAGCGAGGTCGCATAAGATGAAACGCCTGGATGCGGATGTGGTCCCGGCGAACATCTTGACCAGCTGCGCGCCGCGCCCGCACCAAGTCGCGCCGCCTCTATGAAGCGCGTGTTGTACCCAAACATAGCTAAGCTCGCCGTCCCGATGCAGACGAGCTTAAAACGATTGCGTCGCGCCGATCGAATCCGCTCGCCTGGCTTGCGTGGTGTGAGCGACGGGGCGCACACTCTGCAGATCATGCCCATTGCCCAGAGTGACGCTGATCGTGGTAGCCGCACGATCCAGCCTCGTAGACGAACTCGACTCACACCATGTCGACGCGTCAAAACTCCAAGCAGGTTTGCCGATCGCTGTCGGATCGTTTTTAATCGTGCCGACATGGCGAACCTCGCCCGCTCGTCCAGCGTCCGCCACCGGCACGCTAATTGTCTCCTTATCTCAAGACCAACGAAGGCACAAACCTCTTGCATCGCATCATCTCCTTCCTTGCCGGGCAACCCCGGGATACACGCATATGCAACCCCAGGTGAGAAAAGGCCATGTCATCTGGCCAGCGACCGTGGGATGCGCGGTATCGCTGACTGCGGTCAGATGGCTATCTGCTGGAGGCAATCGATTAGCGCAACCCGCAACACAGCTGGTGGCCGCAGAGCGCACGATAGGTTGCGTAATAATCCCGTGAGATTGCAAAAGCGCGCGCCAAATTGCGGCTTTTGTGAATCCATCGGTGCATAGGTGAGGGTCCTGAGAAGCTGCCGGAAGACATAGACGCGCTGCAAACGGCATTGCTGGCGACGCACGGCCGAACTTGCCAGCGTTCGCGCCCAGCATTGCGACGACCATGCGCTGATCGCTCACCTGAAGCTCGAAAAGCTGAACTGTGATCGTTATGGCCCTCGTTCAGAGCGTAACGCAAAGCTGCTGGAAAGCTAGAACTGACGCTGGAGGAGCTCGAGGCCTTAGCGACTGAAGGCGAATTCGCCGCCGAACGCGCAAGAGGCCGTCGCGCCAGCCGTTCCCGGACCATCTGCCTCGCGAGCGGGTGCTCGTGCCGGGACCAACATCGTGCGCCTGCTGCAGCGGCTCGTGGTTTGTCCAAGCTCGGGAGGACATTACCGAGCCGCTGGAGGTGATTCCGAAGTTCTGGAAGGTGATCCAGCATGTACGGGAGAAGTTCAGCTGCCGTGATTGCGAGAAGATCAGCTAGGCCCCGGCGCCGTTCCACGTCATCGCCGAGGTTGGGCCGGCCCCAGCTTACTGGCGATGGTGCTGTTCGGGAAGTTCAGCCAGCACCAACCGTTGAACCGGCGGCCCAACCCTATGGTAAGGAAGGCGTGCCGATCAGCCCGTCGACCCTGGCCGACCAGGCTGGTGGCTGCGCAGTTGGGGCCAGTGTTTGATTACTCGCGAGATCGCGCCGGCGAGCGTCCCCAGGCGCATCTGGCCGGCTATAGCGGTATCTTCCAGGCTGTTGCCTATAGCGGTTATGGCAAGCTTTACGACTGGGCAGCAACGTAGGTCCGATCGCTGAGACCGGCGTGCTGGGTAGATGCCTGACCGTTCTTCGTGATGGCTGATCTAGCGGAGAATGCGTGCCACAAAGTACATGGCAGAAACTCAGCGGTGATCTTGCCATTGGCGATGGAAGCAGTCCGCCGGATCGATGCCCTGTTCGAGCCGAGCGCGGCATCAACGGGGAGACGCCCGAGGGGCGTCGGGCCGTGCGCTAGGAGCGCAGTGTCCCGCTGGTCGCTGATCTGACGGTCTCGATGCGCGAACAACGCTCCAAGCTCTCACGCCGCAACGATGTCGAAGGAAGGACTACATGCTCGAGCGCTGGGATGCGTTTACCCGCTTCTCCGACGATGGCCGCATCTGCCTGTCCACGGATGTGTGTTGAGAAGCTCTCCCGTCAGTTCATGACAACTTTTTTTGGCTTGCGCTCGTACGCCTGCTCGACGCGTGCGACGTAGCCAGCTTCCCGCTCGCGGAGTTCCTTGATCCAGTAGTCCCGACCCGGGCCAGCCTTGTTATAGGCACGCGGCGCCTCAGCCTTGAGTGCCACCTTCCGGAGTTTCATCGCTGTAAACGCTGGGCGCGCGTAAGCATAATCTTTCCCGGTCGTCAGGATGTGCCAGATCATCACTGCGAGCTTACTTGCCGTTGCGACGGCCGCGACCCGGGCCCATGCTTCCTCTGGATGCGGTTGAAGAAGGCCCGCAGCGGCCCTGGCGCCGTCTTGGCTGACCAGGCCGCTTCAACCAGCATCTTGCGGGCGTCACGATTACCCTGTTTCGAAATGCGACCATGTCTTGCCGGGCGCTCTCCCGATTGTCGAATCCGAGGGGTCAAACCGAAGTAGCTGCTCAGCTTATCCGGTGACGGGAAGCGTGCGATGTCGCCGATCGAAGCCAGCACAGTCGAAGCAACGACCGAACTCACACCGCGAATCGTCATCAGCTTGAGGGCCCGTGGATCATCCAGAGCCTCTTGCGCCACGACTTTGTCGATCTCCAACAGCTGTTTTGTCACGCGTTCGAGTTCCGCGATCAGACGCTGGAGCATCGCATATTCTTCCGGTGGAAGCGACAGACTCTCGAGCCAACGTTGCCCGGACTTGCCGAAGAGGTGGCCTTTGTAGGGCGGCATGAGATTGGCATGCAGGATTGCCTTCATGCGTCCCTTAATTCTGACGATCTGCGCCAAGACGCCAGCGCGCTCCGCCATCTGGCGCCGGCGGCCGTAGGTATCCTCGTCGGCAACCCAGACCTCAGGCAAAAAACCGGCAGTATGCAACTTTGCCAGGGTTTTAGCATCGATCTTATCCGTTTTGATTCGCGCATAGGCGATCGCTCGAACAAGCCTCGGGTTGGCGACCGCAACGCGCTTAACATGCCGGCGCAGAAGACGTTCGACCGCCGCGCTGTTGCCCGTCACCTCGATGACCGCTTCATGCTCTCGGCTGAGTGTTTTGGCGAACGCGACAAGTCTATCGTGGACAAGATCTACACGGAGTCGTCGGGTTATCACACCGTCCTCCAGAATAGCGACCTGGGCGAAGGATCGGTGGATGTCCATGCCGACGATTCTCATGCTTGGTTCTCCTTTGTTTCGGAGCCAGTGGCTTGCACGACATCTACGGATCTGCGCTCACAGCGCAGCCGGGCAAGTCGTAGGGGGCAGCCAAGTAACACGCGAGCTCGCAGCTCATGGACAGGACGCCTGCCACCGTTTCATGCTCCAGACGCTCCTATCTCGGCCTTGGTAAAACCCGGAAACGAGGCGTCGACAGCATCATGCCCTTTAACAACGCCCAGTAAGAGCTCTGCGCGGTATCGCCCTCGGGCGGAAGTCTTGGTTCTCGTGGCGGCGACCGTGCCGCGGTGACGTACAGCCTGATCGTCACGGCCAAATTGAAAGACGTGGATCCACAAGCCCGGCTCGCCGACGTCCTGGCTGAGAAGTCCCGGCCGAGCGAGTTGGACGACGGGGAAACCATGCCCGCTAACGGTGGTGCGGTCTCGTCGCGACCTGGCCGAGATCACGCTCCAGACAGTTTCGGATGAACCGCGGCGATCTGGGGAACGTCATCAGTCCAACCATGTTCATTCTATTCATGGTTAAGCTTCAGAGTTGCGCAGCTCAATCCGTCCAGACAATACAATTGTTGGCGTGATGCCGACTATGCAGTTGCTCAGTTTCGGGCGCCGGAATCGTCACGACCAATTCCTGCGCTAAGAAGAAAAGTACGCTGAATATATGCGCATCATAGCCGAAAACGCGGCCGACTTTCTCGGCAATTGACCTATATAGCGCGCCTCGTGGAAAAAACGAGGAAGCTTTCGAACTGAATGTGCGAACGCAAAGCGCGGTGATCTCCGAGCTTAGACCGTTCGTCCCAAATGGCGCCAAAACATTGCATGATACGAGCTAAATATGTCGACTTAACAGGGCCGGTCCAAGGCGGTCATCGACGTTGATGCGCTGCCGCGCAGTGATGCGCACGTAAGTCCCGTGTGGCGTACTCGGCAATGGCCCTTTGTGCGGTCCCCCTCCGTGCGGTCCCATCGAACAAGTTTCACTAGTCGGTGCTTCCGGGCATCAACCCCTTCTATAAGTCACGCAATTCATGAACAAGGTCTATCCCGACGCCAAGTCGGCTCTCTCTGGCATTCTCAAAGACAACATGATGATCATGTCCGGCGGCTTCGGCCTCTGCGGCATCGCCGAGGAGCTGTCGGACGCGATCCGCGAGTCCGGCGTTAAGGGCCTGACGGTGGTCTCCAACAATGCAGGCGTCGACGGGATCGGTCTCAGCCGCCTCCTCGAAACCCGCCAGATCAAGAAGATGATCTCGTCCTATGTCGGCGAGAACAAGCTGTTCGCCCAGCAATTCCTCGCCGGCGAGCTGGAACTCGAATTCAATCCGCAGGGCACCCTGGCCGAGCGCATCCGCGCCGGCGGCGCCGGCATCCTGGCCTTCTACACCAAGACCGGCGTCGGCACGCTGATCGCCGAAGGCAAGGAAGTGAAGGAATTCGACGGCGAGAAGTACCTGATGGAGCGCGGCCTGTTCGCCGACCTCGCCATCGTGCATGCCTGGAAGGGCGACACCGCCGGCAATCTCATCTACCGCAAGACTGCGCGCAACTTTAACCCGATGATGGCGACCGCCGCGAAGATCACGGTGGCCGAGGTCGAGCATCTGGTTCCCGCCGGTGAACTCAATCCGGACCACATCCATACGCCCGGCATCTTCGTGAAGCGCATCGTCGAGGTCGGCACGGCCAAGAAGCGCATCGAATTCCGCAACACCCGCCCGCGTACTGCCGCCTAAGATCAGGAGAGTCACATGGCCTGGACCCGTGAACAGATGGCTGCGCGCGCCGCGAAGGAATTGCGTGACGGCTATTACGTCAATCTCGGCATCGGCATCCCGACGCTGGTCTCGAACTATATCCCCGACGGCATTGACGTCAGCCTCCAAAGCGAGAACGGCATGCTCGGCATGGGCCCGTTCCCCTATGAAGACGAGGTGGACGCGGACCTGATCAACGCCGGCAAGCAGACCGTGAGCGAACTGCCCTCGACCTCGTATTTCTCGAGCGCCGATTCCTTCGGCATGATCCGCGGTGGTCACATGGATCTGTCGATCCTCGGCGCCATGCAGGTGGCCCAGAACGGCGACCTCGCCAACTGGATGATCCCGGGCAAGATGGTCAAGGGCATGGGCGGCGCGATGGATCTCGTCGCCGGCGTCAAGCGCGTCGTCGTTGTGATGGAGCATTCCGCCAAGGACGGTCCGAAGCTGCTGAAGCAGTGCAACCTGCCGCTCACCGGCGAGCGCGTGGTCGACATGGTCGTCACCGATCTCGCCGTCTTCACCATCGACAAGCACGGCGACGGCGGCATGGCCCTGATCGAGCTCGCCGACGGCGTCACACTCGAGGAGGTCAAGGCCAAGACCGAAGCCGAATTCCGCGTGGCGCTGAAGAACACGTAAGGTCTTCGCAAGGGACCGCGTGTTAATAGCGTCTTCTTGTGCCGAAGACGCTGGATTCATCGCAGCATCCGCCGTGTCCCCGTGCTGCGGCGGGCTGAGCGGCGGTCAATGAGGGGAGACACAATTGTATAGAGCATGTTGTCCAGTATCGAAATGCTCTTATTTCATGCGCCCTGCGCAAGAAGGCACGAAGCCCGTCCGTGCCAGAATCTGAGCGTCTGCGCAGTAGACTGCCCTTTAACTGTTGCAAGTAAAGCTCTGTCGTCACTGTCGGAATGAACAAGTAGCTGTTGCAGCCGTGACATTCATCGGTCGGCCGACGAGTTCGCTTCACCCGTCCGCGTGTTCTTGCGCAAGTTCGGGTTCTTCGCGGGGCCCTTGGCGCACTAAACCAAATTTTGCTCGCCTCTGGATCATATGCAGCCTTTAGTAACGCTGCGACACCAACGCCACCGCTTACCGGATTGCTATCCGTCGTTGCCGGACGTTTCATCGCGTCGATTGCTTTCCTCGTCATCGACGGTTCGGATGCGTCGGCTGTACGTGAAAGTATACGCCAAGCGATAAGAAAAAGGCTCATAGCATTGGAGACGTTGCCATTACAGTCGATTGTGCATGAACAGCTTTCAGGAGATACCCACTCGCGCGCTTCAAAAGAGACGCACCGCACGCGAGCGATCGACAACAGCAAAAAAACGAACGGTCAGACCGAGCAGCACCGATAAGTGCCCGCCATCAGCAGAAATACCACCAATACTGGATTGAGCGAAGACACGAGTGGGTCGTTCAGGCAGCTGTCGCAGCGCTTCGCTGAGTACGGCAGTGTACCCTGCATTATCAGGTTTAGGATCCGCACGTAGCCCGGCCACGAGGTGTCAAAAACCCTGTTCCGCCGCAACTCGGGTTGCCTCGTCATAGTTACCATCGACACGAAAGTATCTGCGAGCCAAGGCGGGCAATGGCGGAGATACGATCCCGACCCAGGCCCGAATGAACGAAGATTACGCACTGGGCGCCGACAAATTTGGGTCGGTGAGCAACTGATCGGCCGTGGTCGCCATTAGTAGCGCAAGAGAGATCATACCTGCTGCAACGGCAGGCGTTTGCAACTCCGGGGCTGCCGACTAGCTTCGTCGAGCCAGTATTCGGAAAAACAGCAGGAAACCCCAAAGCTTTGGAAACAACCCAAGTCGAGAGGACGGCCTTCGTTCTTATCGAACCAACTACGATCTCACGAGTAAGGCTCGTTAGGGAAATCACAGGAGTTTGTTTGTAGCCATCGCGCAATCCGAGAAATCGTTCTACCTCGCGAGCGGCCGCCAAGTTGAAATGTCACCGTCTGGCATGGAGGGGATCCCGGTAATTGGCGCGGTTGAGGTTGAGCAGGTTTTGGCTCAACTATTTATCGTTGGTCTGTATGTAATCTGATAGCAAACATCAAACGTTGCGATCGCCTAGGCAATGTCCACGATCAAACGTCGTGGTTCGATGTTTGAGCCGCAATTCAGCAAAAAGATAATCATTGGCGCAATAGAGCATACTACGCCGGTTGCATGAGCCGGTTCTTGATCATATCGCGATTAAACAGGAGGGCGTTTGTGGAGGACGCGTCGGTCCAGCAGGGTGTGAAAGGGGATGGCGTGCGGTGAAATCGAGCAAAAAAAATTGATATTTGCAGATTTTGGGCTCAGCTCGGGCCTTTCGCGCGCCAATTCATCCCGCTAAAGCAATACAGTAGCGATTAAAAGGGATCTTGCTCATAGTTAGGCCGGGAAGCCATCTCGATGCGGCCGAAGAGTAGGAGGTGGCCAGCCATTTTACCGAGTCCGTGTCAGCGGGTTTACCGACGCATCGTTCGGAGAAGCAAGCGCACCTCGCAGCAAGGTCTCTGGCTGCAGTACAAACCTGGGGCTGTCAGCGTGCGAGCCATGCTAATTCGAGCACTGGACCGGCGTCGCGCAACCGCAAACCCTGAATGGATGCGCACTGTAGAAGTGTTTAGCGCCCGATCCAAAAACCGGTGTGACAGGCATGGATGTGGTTAGGGTGCATCTCAAATGACGGGAATCAGGTTGGTGGGCCGAGCTTCCGTGCCACGGCGGTCCGGGGGCGCGCGATCCGACCGGCTACCGAGTGATCCAGTGCTTGCTCGCATTCGGGAGCCAATCGCATCTGCTTCATTGAAGCGGAAGCACGACGTTTCAAACTAGAAAAGGGGGATTCAAAATGTTCTCAAACCGGGCCGGCCGCCTAACGATGAGCGTTACTGCAGCCATATTTAGCTTCATGGCCGCCGATGCGTACGCGCAAGCCGCAAAGAGAGTTATCAACGCAATGGCGCTGACGACCTATCCTCCGTTCGAATTCAAAGATGAAAAGACTGGCAAGGTAGCCGGCTTCAACATTGATGTTCTAGAAGCGATGGCAATGAAGATCGGAGCGGAGGTCAGCTGGACCGAGACAAGCTACGCGTTGATGATCAGCTTTGCGCCGCTGAATACAAAGCGCGCCGATATCCTGTTGGGCACAATGGGGGATACGCCCGAGCGTCGAGCTAATGCGAACTTCATTGATTACGTATATTCTAATCAGATATTTTACACCTTAAGTGCGAAAGCCGACCGTTTCACGAACATCGAGGCTTTATGCGGCAAGCGCGTCGCTGCGACACGTTCAAGCCTTATCGAGATCCAGGGAATCGCGAAATGGAGCGAGGATAATTGCGTCAGAGCCGGCAAGCCAGCGATTGAGGTGGCAGCCAGCGAGAATACGGCGCAAAGCCGGCTCCTCGTACAACAGGACCGTGCCGACGCCTCTATCACTGGTGAAGGCGTCATCGCGTATCAAAACAAACTGGAGGGGAACCGGTACGCAATAATTAGTAAACCTGTGGTCAAGTTGATGACCGGTTTCGCTTTTAGGAAAGATAATCTTCAATTCGGAGAAGAATTAAAGACGGCCTTAGCCGCGATAATCGCCGATGGCACCTATGGCCAGCTTCTGCACAAGTGGGGTTTGACCGACCAGGCCAGCATTGGGCAGCCAATGATCAACGGTCAGCCCTAATTGGCCGATCGTGGCGCCGACCGTCTGAGGCAGGCCTTGGACAGTAAACGCTCACACGGCGAAATTTGCCCGTCGAGGTGGGTGAGACAGCAAAAAGTGTTCACCTGGCAGCAGCGGCGCGCCAAGTGCGGGCAAAGAAGCGCATCAGCTGCATCCGTACCGTGATGGCGACGCCAACCGCGATCGTCGAACCGGAGCGCGCCAGGCTATCTTAACACCTGCGGTTTCGAGGGAACGCATTGCGCAGAACGGGTCACCGCCAGACGGCTGATCTGCATGCCTTCGCCAAGCTGTTTCTATGATCGAGCGACGATCAAACCAGTGAGCCCCCGCTCGAGCGGTCACCGCGATGCACCGGCCTGCGCCTAATGGATACTATGATCCTATCGATAGCCGCCGTCCATTGAGCCTCCTCCGGACACGGCAGGCGCACGCCAGCGCGCTGAACGGCGTCCCGCCAGCCGTGGTGCGCTTCCGGCCCATCTGCCGCATATCGCCGTCACGATTGCCCCGGAAGTGCCCTGCTGCCCGTGCTGCCGCGCGCCTCTGCATGTGATCGGTGAGGAGACCTCACGGCGGCTCGACGTCGTCCCGGCGCAGTTCCGCGTGATCGTCACCCACCGTCCCAAATACGCCTGTCGGGCCTGCACGGATGGCGTGGTTCAGGCGCCGGCACCGGAGCGGCTGATCAAGAGCGGCTTGCCGACCGAGGCGATGGTCGCCCATGTGCTGGTCGCCAAATATGCCTGGCACCTGCCGCTCTATCGGCAGGCTCAGATGCTGCTGGCGCAGGGCATCGACATCAAGCGCTCGGTTCTGGCGTTCTGGGTCGGCTATGCGGCCGCGGAGCTTCGTCCGCTCTGGCTCAGGCTGCACGAGACCATTCTGACCGCGCGCAACATCGCGGTCGACGAGACCACAGCGCCAGTGCTCGATCCCGGCCGCGGCCGTACCAAGAAGGGCTTCTTCTGGGCGATCGCACGCGACGATCGGCCGCGGGGCGGAGCCGATCCGCCGGCAGTGGCCTACACTTACGCGCCCGGTCGCGGCGCCGTCCACGCGCTGAAGCTGCTCGACGGTTATCGCGGCATCGTGCAATGCGACGGCTATACCGTCTACAAGACCATTGCCAACACCGCGCCTGACGCGGCGATCACGCTCCCCTTCTGTTGAGCTCATCTGCGGCGGCGCTTCTTCGACGTTGTCCAGGACGGTCCTGCCCCGATCGCTGAGAACTGGGCCTGCATTGCTTCGCTGATCGAGACCTGCAAGCTCTGCGGCGTCGAGCCGCAGGCCTATCTGGCCGACGTCCTCACCAGACTCGTCAACCTCTGGCCGGCCTCGCGTCTGGACGAACTCATGCCCTGGGCGTGGAGCGCCGAGCAAGCTAACAGCCTCGCCGCTTGATGAACTCGCTTCCTCGATCGCGACCGATCCAGCCGGCTCCATCGCCACCGGCTCTGTGCCTTCCGGCATCTTCAACAACCCGTCGCGCACCGCCTTGCGCCAGGCCGACAAATGCTGCGGCGACAGATCATGGCGCCGCGCGACGTCCGAGACGATCGCGCCCGGCACAACGGATTCCGAGACAATCCGTCTCTTGACCTCGTCGCTCCAGCGCCGCCGGACCCGTAGCTGCGATGCGTCGACAACATGCTCGATTATCTATGCAAACCGTCCTCTTCAAGACGGAACTCATTTTGCCTATCTGCTCAACAGCAACAAGGTGCGGGAGACACGCCGCTTACCTTGTAGGAAAGGAACGGTCGAATGGATTCCAAAAGCCTTGTTGCCGATGAGCCACCTAAATCGACACCTTTGCGATACCAGCTCTATACCCTAGCGGCAGTTCGAAGAGCACTGCATCCCGAGTATGTCTGCAATTTAAATGGTCACCCGCTCCCTGTAGCGGCCTACGTCGGCTGCGAGTCACTAGGGGATAATGAAATCCGGCGAAAGAGGTCGATCCAACATCCGATTTAGGCTCGAACGGGAGTTTTTTGCATTAACCGACCTTGGAATGTTTCTACTCTGGAGGAGCCGAACTTACCGACGAATTGGTGAGCTACTGGGGCGATTACGGCCATCGCAGAGTTTAAGACCCGCATGGGCTGTGGCAATCGTCGTCGAGTGTGGATCGGCCCCACCATTAGTTTGGCTCTCCGAAGGATTTGATATGCCGTTGATACAGCGCTCCGAAAATCTTTGGGAGTTTCCGGACACCTGTAACGTTTACGTTCTGAAAAGTGGTACTGAGTGCCTCCTGATTGATGCGGGGTCTGGCGCTGTTATGCCACATCTTGCGACAATCGGCGTCGACCGCGTCGCCTGGGTTCTACATACCCACCACCACAGGGATCAGTGTTGGGGCACGCCGATTGTTCAGGAATCCGGCGCTAGAGTTGCCGTCCCGGAATATGAACGCCATCTGTTCGAAAATGTTGAGGCTTATTGGCAGGTTCGACACGTTTACGACAACCTCAATGACAGCAACACCTTTTTCTCGTTGGGGGTCAACCTCCCGATCGATGCTACTCTGGAAGACTACGGCACCTTCCTTTGGAAGGAGTACGAGTTCCGGGTGTTGCCGGCTAAGGGGCATACATATGGTATGGTTTGCTTGATCACCGAAGTGGATGGCAAAACAGTTGCTTTTACCGGCGATCTGATGACAAGCGGGGGAAAGCTCTATCAGCTCCACGCGATGGAGTATGACTACGGCGATTTACTTGGCATCGAATTTACGATGCAATCGATCCTCGCCTTAAAAAAAGAAGGTGTCCATGTTGCCTATCCGTCCCATGGGGCGACGATCCGCGAGGTGAAGGCCGATATTGAAAAGCTTGAATCGCGCCTGGAAAAGCTGGCCAGCATAGGCAGGCTATTTACGTCGGGCCGCGTTGCCCGTTTCAGTGACGAGGAGACTCTCCGAGAGAGTAGACTTCAGTCGATTACGGAGCATTTGCTATGGGCAGGGCCTTACACCTGCTCCAATTTCTATGTTGTGCTGAGTGGGAGCGGCCACGCAATGCTGATCGACTATGGATTGGCCTCTATTGGGCATCTCCATTGTTCCGCCGATCACGACGGATTGCAGGCTCTGCGTTTCATCGAGCATCATATTGACCAACTGCGCGACGATTATGGAGTGCGGGACATTGAACTCGTTGTTCCTACGCACATTCATGACGACCATATCTGCGGAATACCATTCCTACAAAGGCGTTTCGGCACACAGTGCTGGGCTCTCGACCGCGTTGCTGAGATCATTAAAGATCCTGCTGCCTGGGCAAGTACGCCATGTTGCTTCCACAAGCCGATTGAGGTGCAAAGGATCCTGAGTGACGGCGAAAAGTTTCGCTGGAGAGGATTCGACTTTGAAGTTCATTACGCCCCGGGGCAAACCGAATATCACGCAATAGTTCTCGGTATCATCGATGGTAAGCGGATCGCCTTCGGAGGAGACAATCTGTTTCTTTTTAATCCACAGGCCGGAGGGATTAACCGCGAGATTCTTGTTCAATCTACTGTTATGCGAAACAGCTTTCAGCTGGAAATGCATCACCGATGTGCGACTGTCATCCAGAAGATGAACCCCAACCTCGTGTGTCCAGGGCACGGAAAGCTGATTGACGTGGATCAATCGAGGATAGCGGAATACACCGACTACATCGAACGTAAAGAAGCAGCCTTTCGAGAAGTGGTAAGTGAACCCGCAAACCACTTTATCGATCTGTTCTGGGCAAGAATGCTCCCGTATCTCTCTGAAACGAGCCCAAACAGTCAGCTCACATACACAATAAAGATACGCAACAACGTGGAGCGCACGGCTGTCTATAGCGCTCGACTTTTGCCGGCCCTTGGCTGGACTGCGCACGATCAAGTAGCAAGCATTACGCTCCAGAGCGGGGAGTACGGAGAGATATTGCTTGGAGTAACTGCACCGTCTCAGCCAGATCCACGGCGACGGCTTTTGACGGCCGAAATTCTGATCGACGGTGTGTCGCAGGGACCCATATGTGAAGCTATCGTGTCAACCATCCACTGATCGAGGGCCTCGACCTTAGCTATCCGGTGCCAACGACCACACTTTATATTCGTTAGGCCACGCAAAGCCAGTCCCCCCTACGATGATGACGGCCTCGTGTCGCAAGCAGGCGTTGAAGCACATTGCCGCATTCTACGCGATTTAGCAGCTCCACGGCCGCAACGTCGAGGAACGCGCGGGGCAGAAGAGTCGCCACTGATGCGTTTGAGGCTTCACTGCACGCCTGCTGGCTTCCTGATCAAGAGGAGTTAGTTCGCTAAAGGGATCCCCCGTTGTTGAGACTGGCTGGCTTCGTCGATGAACTGATGGTGAGAAGATCACGATCGTTTTTCAAATAGACGTGCGGAGTCGCGTCGACACTCGGCGATATGGCAGCCGACTGGCGACGAACGTTTCGGATCGGGGCGATGATGAACGGTCGGCCTCGTGGCCGCATGGTGATACCGGACCCAACTCCGGTCGACTGTTGCTGAAGCGGCGGCGAGTCCATAAAGATCGTCTCGGCAGGACTGGTCGAGTAACCGTGAACCCGACGAGATCTAACCGAGTTGTCCCGGCCGTTGGGTATTCTGGAGTGGCGCTGATTGCGATAGCAGCAGGCGCAAGAATGATCGCAGCGCGTCGCACTGACATGAGCAAAAATATGCCGCCTTAGCTCTGCTGGAAATCCGTTCGCCATCGACTTCTTCGGCTCCGGTGCCAGCGCTAGCTCGCTGATCAAGTCGCTTCGGCGAGGGGCTTGGAACTGTCGCTTTGTTCCAAGCGAATGGACCCTGGCCGCTTCGTTTGGCGGCCGCCGGTGGTCAGCATATTTTCGCTGGCCGTAGATCAGACTTCTCTTTGTTGGCGACGTTGGAGTGACCTGACCCTGGGCAAAGCTGGCGGCCCTACGTAGATTGCATTAGAAAACAATGGGAGAGTCCGGGCCAAATCGCGCTACAGGGTATGCTGCAGGTTTACGACTACAGCGTCGAACCGCTGCCCGGAAGGCTCACGCAGGCGCAGCTGACTAACGTGGCATCAAGACCTTGTGCCGTCGTTTGGCGGGACGACCATCCGGGGCCTTGAAATTGTGCAACCACCGCGGCCTTTCACGATCGGTGCGTAGTTGCTCTCGATCGCGCCAGTCATTTTCAAACCGCAAGACTCATTGCCCTTGGACTTGCTGCCGGCGGGTTCCTTCGGGTGGGAAAACGGCAAGGGTGGCCAGGATTTTGCAGCATTTCCCCGCCATCACGGTCAATTTCACATTCATTGTTCGTGAAGATTCGACGACATTCGCATCCGCAGCGGAGCATGATCGCGAAGAAGACTAACGGCATAGACCAAACTCTAGCCGACTCCGCGAAGATTTACTTCGACCAGCGCTGCCAAACAGGGAGGCTTGCTTTCATGAATAACCGTCCAATCGGCACAATCAGTCGCCGCCGTGCCGTAGGCTTGATCATCGCCGGGCTTGCCGCACCATCAGTCATCCGTTCGGCTGCCGCTGAACCTGCTTTGCCAGAGCAAACAACCATCCCAGATATCCTGAAAGGCTCAGGAGAGGTCCGCATCGCCTCGTGGGGTGGCTCATATCAGGCGGCACAGCAGAAGGCTTGGTTCGAGCCTTTCGAAAAGGCGACCGGGATAAAGGTGCGTGCTTTTCCGGATGCTGACCCCGCGAAAGTCAAAGCAATGGTGGATACTGGCAATCTCGAATGGGATGTGATCAGCACCAGCCGCAGATCGATGATGCGCCTGAATACGGGGGGCAGCTACTTCGAAAACATCGACTACTCGCTCATAGATGATGGTGTGGCTAAGGAATACCGCTTCGACTATGGGATAGAGATGATGACGTGGGCTCAGGTGTTGGGGTACCGAGCTGATGCGTTCAAGGGCGCTGCGCCCGCGAGTTGGGCCGATTTCTGGGATACAGAGAAATTCCCTGGAAATCGGGCAATGTACGGTATTGGGGCTGGCGGTCCCCCCGAGATGGAATTCGCGCTGATGGCTGCTGGTGTGCCGGCAGACAAGGTCTACCCGATTGACGTAGACAAGGCGCTGGCCAGCTACGACAAGATCAAGAAGAGCGTAGTCAAATGGTGGGAGACTGGAGCTCAGCCGATTCAGATGTTGACTGACCGCGAGGTCGTCATGACCACTGTCTGGAACGGGCGCATGGAGGCGCTCAAGGAGCAAGGTGTGCCGGCAGCGATTTGTTGGAATCAAGGGCTCTTAAGGCGCGATTCCTGGGGCGTGCTCAAAGGCGCAAAGAATAAAACCAATGCAATGAAATTCGTTGCCTATTCCACGATGCCAATTCCACAAGCCCGCTTCGCGATGTCCATTGCGTACGGGACTACCAACGAAGCCGCCAATAAATACATCCCGCCAGAGCGGTTGGCGATCCTGCCGAGTTCGCCCGAAATCAAGAAGCAGCTCGTTCTTGTCAACGATGATTGGTGGTTTGAAAACGGACCCGCGACCCAAGCGAAGTTTAACAAGTGGCTGTTGGGCTAGGTCCTTGTCAGCATCAGCATCAGCATCGGCCTTAAGGCCGCTCCGAAAGGTTTTCATGAAGCAAGCGTTGGGTTCTTCGTTGCCTCGCGATTCCAATTCTATTTGCGGCGCATCAGTGTGTCTCAACGTCTTGCAGAAGAACTATGGCGGCGTCAGCGCCGTGGCCGGCGTTTCACTTGATATCCAGAAAGGTGAGTTTCTCACCCTTCTAGGCCCAAGCGGATCGGGCAAGACAACAACGCTGATGATGATCGCAGGCTTCGAGGACCCGACTGCAGGCGATATCACAATTGATGGGAAATCTGTGGTAGGGCTGCCTCCCTACCGCCGCAACATCGGGATGGTTTTTCAAAACTACGCTCTTTTTCCTCATCTGACCGTTGCCGAGAACATCGGATTTCCTTTGAAGCAGCGCGGCGTACCAAAACCGGAAAGAGAGAAGCTGGTCGGCCAGACTCTCGAGTTGGTGCACCTGCCTGGGTATGGTGGTCGCTATCCGCGCCAGCTCTCAGGCGGGCAACAACAGCGAGTAGCGCTCGCTCGAGCTATTGTGTTCAAACCACAGCTGCTTTTGATGGACGAGCCGCTGAGTGCGCTCGATAAGAAGCTGCGCGAGAACCTGCAACTCGAGATCCGTCGCCTGCATGCCGATCTTGGCATTACCTTCATCTTAGTCACGCACGATCAGGAAGAGGCGCTTACAATGTCGGACCGCATCGCGGTTATGAACGATGGAGAGTTGGTGCAGGTAGGTCGTCCCGAAGAGCTTTACGACCGGCCTTCCAGCCGCTTTGTAGCTGGCTTCATTGGCGAGTCGAACTTCCTACCTGCCACCGTACGCGGCACTGAAAACGGCACCGTTCTGGTCGAGTGCCAAGGCGGTGTAATGCGGGCCGTGCCACTGGGGACTCCCGTGAGTGGATCAAAGGTGGCGCTGACAATTCGGCCCGAGCGCTTGCACTTTGCCGATGGACGTGTTGACTCCGAGACGGCGGTTAACGTCATGCCCGTTACCGTAGCTGAAGCTGTCTTCGCTGGTGAGCGCTGCAGGTATGTTTTGAAGACTGATGATGGGACCTCAGTCATTCTTAGGGAGTCTACGAGCGCTTCCGTCCGTCGCCGTGCCATTGGAGAGCGCACAAAGATCGTTTGGTCGGTAGCCGACACAATCCTGGTATAAGACACACATGTCTGACGAGGTTATTAGTATGGTTCCGTCGTCACTTCTGGAGCGCAAGGGGCGTGCTAGGCTGACGAAGGCAGCCATTCCGTTACTACTCGTAACACCACTGTTCGTATTCATGGTCGTGCTCTACGCAATACCAGTTTGCTCGATGTTGTTGCGCAGCGTCAGCGCTCCTAACTGGTCATTAGTACATTATGCGGCGCTCGTCGACGACATCGTATTTGTCAAGACCTTTTGGACGACGCTCAGAACGTCATTTGTTGTTACCCTTGCCAGTCTGGTGCTCGCTTATCCCGTGGCCTTGGCACTATCACGTGCCCGGTCTAGTGCACCATTTCTTCTGATAGTGATTCTGTTGCCATTCTGGACGTCGATACTGGTGCGTAGTTATGCTTGGATGGTGTTGCTCGGCCGTCACGGCCTGATTAACGAGATGCTATTGTCTCTTGGCATGATCGACGCTCCATTACGACTACTTAACACCACGCTCGCGACCGAAATTGCAATGACGCATATCATGCTGCCCTACATGATTCTGCCGATCGCCAACTCTCTCCGGCAGATTGACCCCTCTTTGCCACGAGCCGCTTCCGCACTCGGCGCTACGCCTTGGGGGGCCTTTTATCAGGTGACCCTTCCCCTCTCGATGCCCGGCGTAGCAGTGGGCGTGCTTCTGGTTTTCGTTCTCGCTCTTGGGTTCTATATTACCCCCGCTCTAGTGGGGGACTCTCGCGAAATTACGATTTCGATGCTAATTGCTCAACAGGTCGATCAGCTTAATTGGGAGTATGCGGCGACACTATCAGTCGTCCTCTTGGCGACTGCGCTCGGCTTAATCGCCGCAGCACACCGCCTGCCCGGTGTCGGCAGCGCCTTTCGGATGAGCTTGCGATGAGCGGGAATCTTTTAGTGATACGGATCTTGGCGACGACAATCGTCGGGTCGATACTTATGTTTCTCGCGTTCCCGATCTTCGTGGTGATCGCGGTCTCGTTCTCCTCGGCGGACTATCTGACGTTTCCGCCGCCCGCCTTTGGTTTTAGATGGTATGCAGCCTACTTTGGTAACGCTGCTTGGCTAACCGCAACCTGGCTCAGTCTCTGGGTTGGAACGGCGGTTGTTTCACTCTCAGTAACGCTCGGCACGCTAGCCGCGATCGGCATTCAACGTTTGCAGCAGCCGTTGCGCGTCGTTGTGACCAGTCTCGTCCTTTCGCCACTAATCGTACCGACGATAGTTGTCGCGATCGGCATTTACTATGCGTACTCTCGATACGGCGTAATAGGTTCGCCTGTTGCGATGGTGCTGGCGCATACCTGCCTGGCGGTGCCCTTTGTGGTGACCACCGTCACTGCCAGCCTTGCCGGCATCGATCGAAGGTTTGCACAGGCGGCGATCAGTCTGGGGGCTACGCCTAGTGGGGCTTTCTGGCAGGTCACGTTGCCGCTGATCAGGCCCGGTATCTTTGTCGGCGCGCTTTTCGCATTCCTTACGTCCTTCGACGAGGTGGTTGTTGCGCTGTTTTTGTCAGGCTCCGGCGCAGTCACCTTGCCGCGGCACATGTGGGACGAAGTGCGCTTCCAGCTTGACCCCACAATCGCGGCAGTTTCAACGCTTACGGTGTTTCTGATGGTATTGCTGGTCAGCGCTGCACATTTCTTGCGTAAGCGCAGCGAACAGTTGGGTAAGGATATCTCGCACTGACTGTGGTTCGATTTGCAACGAAAGCACGCACTGTAGGTCGAAGGCATTTCTGCAGTTCATAGTTTGCAGGAAGGTTGCAACGGCGCCGCATTGTTGGGCAACTATTGCGGGCCGTAGCGAGGCCGGAAAATGACGAGCCAAACCAGGGTAGCGCCTATCCGCATCATGGCCGACCTTGAGCGGCGCGTGTTTTGGTAGCAGCGCGAAAGCACGTTTTTCGCCCTGGATAATAGCTATCGGGCGGTTCTGTGCTAGAGCGCGAGCCCTGCGGGTTCAAGATAGGAAGGACTCGGTTGCCTCGCGTTGGCCTGACCCAGCATCTGTATATTAACTGCAGAGCTCTCCGCTCGATGTGATCGTGTTCGTCGGTTCGTTACATACAACGAACGCTGCAAGCCGTTGTTGGTAAGCGTCGTTCCGCTCCCACCTTCTCGCGGCACACAGGATAGGCGAGTTTCACGATCTCTTTGAAGGGATCGGCTTGTGTCTATGCTTGACCATACGCTTAAGTCGGACGTGACGGCGCGCCGGCTGGAAGTGATCACGGAGACGGGACGCCGTCGTTGGTTCGTGAGCGTCATGCAGGGACCACGCGCTGAGGGCTGATCTGGTCGGCTAGGAAGATCTCGCGGAATAGTTTGTCGCGAGGTCACAATGTCGAAGGATAGTCGTAAGGATAGCGATAAGGATAGGCATACGCCTATCCTTGAAAACGGCGCCGACACGCTGCAGCGTGTCGAGATCATCACCGGGACGGGCCGGCGTCGGCGCTGGTCGACCGATGCGAAGTGACCTGCCCCTGCGTATTTCCTCCAGATGGAGTTAGAGTCCGGCCGAAGAAGGACGGACAGATGAAGCGAGCAAGGTTCACGGAAGAACAGATTATCGCAGTGTTGAAGGAGCATGAGGCTGGGGCAAAGACGACGGGGTCTCGGAAGCAACGATCTACAATTGGAAGGCCAAATTCGGCGGCATGGACGTTTCAGAGGCGAAGCGGCTGAGGGCGCTGGAGGACGAGAACGCGAAGCTGAAGAAGCTTCTGGCCGAGCAGATGCTCGACGCCGCCGCCCTTCGCGAGCTTCTTTCAAAAAAATGGTAGGGCCCGCCGCCAAGCGCGCTGCGGTCGCGCATCTGCAGGCCGTCATGAGCCTGTCGGAGCGGCGGGCCTGTTCGATTGTCGGAGCGGATCGGAAGATGATCCGCTATCGCTCCAGCCGTCCTCCGGACGCGACTCTCCGTGGCCGGCTGCGTGACCTTGCCAACGAGCGGCGGCGTTTCGGCTACCGCCGGCTGTTCGCGCTGCTGCGGCGGGAGGGTGAGCCATCGGGGATCAACCGGATCTACCGGCTTTATCGGGAAGAAGGACTCACCGTCCGCAAGCGGCGGGCTCGCCGCAAGGCCGTGGGGACCCGTGCCCCGATCCTAGTCGAGGCGATGCCCAACGCGCGCTGGTCGCTGGATTTCGTCCACGACCAATTCGCCAACGGTCGGCGCTTCCGCATTCTCAACATCGTCGACGACGTCACCAAGGAATGTTTGGGCGCCATTCCGGATACATCGATCTCAGGACGACGCGTCGCTCGCGAACTGGCGGCCGTCGTCGAACGACGCGGCAAGCCAGGAATGATCGTGTCCGACCACGGCACCGAGTTCACCTGCAATGCCATGCTCGCCTGGTGCAGGGACGCAGCCATCGACTGGCACTTCATTGCACCGGGAAAGCCGATGCAGAACGGCTTCGTCGAGAGTTTCAACGGCCGGATGCGTGACGAGCTGCTCAACGAGACTCTCTTCTTCGATCTCGACGACGCCCGCGCCAAGATCGCCAATTGGGTTGCCGACTACAATCTTCAGCGGCCTCACTCGTCGCTGAAATACATGACCCCCGCGGCTTATGCCGCCCACCTCACCGCAACGGACGATCGGCTACGCAACCCCGACCAGCTCCGCCGATCGTCCGTTGCTCCAACCGCGCCACTTGGCGTACAAAACCCCGAGGCTCTAACCGCGGCCGGATGAAAGTTCGGTGGCAGGTCAGAAGGCGGCGATTGTCGCGGAGAGTTTTGCGCCGGGTGCAAGCGTGTCCGCGCTGGCGCGGCGACACGACATCAGTCCAAGTCTGTTGTTTCTCTGGCG
>NZ_JADPKE010000012.1:0-936 GCF_023073795.1 Bradyrhizobium sp. 159
AGAGCCTGACCGAAAAAGGGTGAGCGGTTTTGGCCGGCTTGTGATTCCTTCGGATTTGCAAAGATTCGAGGGAGGACACCATGCCGTGGACCAAAACCGCTCGCATCCAGTATCAGCGCGATGGACTGCGTTACGCAAGCGATCTGACCGATGCCGAATGGGCGCTGATCGCCCGGAAGATGCCGCCGCGACGGCGATTGGGTCGGCCGCGGGAGGTCGATTTGCGCGAGATCGTCCAGGCGATCTTCTATGTCCTGTGGAGTGGCTGCCAATGGCGAGCCTTGCCGAAGGGGTTCCCGCCATACTCGACAGTGCAGGGCTATTTTTACGCTTGGCGCGACACAGGCAGATGGCAGGAGATTGTCGAATCTCTAGTTCCGAAGGCGCGCCGGCAACTGGGACGAAAGCCCAAACCGACTGCGGCCGTGATCGATAGCCAGACCGCCTCGACGACGGAGGCCGGCGGTCCACGCGGATTCGACGCCGGCAAGCGCCTCCATGGGCGCAAGCGCCATATCGTGACCGACACCAACGGTCTCTTGTTGGCCGCATATGTTCATCCCGCCAACATTCAGGATGTCCATGGCGCCGTGCCCCTGTTGGAAGATTTGCGAGGCCGCTTTCCGAGGCTTCAGCATGTCTTTGCCGACCGAATCTATCGCGGCAAACAGCTCGTCAACGCACTCTCAGACTGCGGGCCCTGGACAATCGAGATCGTCGAGCGACCGCACAGCGCCAAAGGCTTCCAGCTCCTGCCCAGGCGCTGGGTCGTCGAGCGCACCTTTGCATGGTTCGGAAGATGCCGGCGCCTCTCCAAAGACTTCGAACGCTCTGCCGCTACCGAGCTCGCTTGGCTGCTCGCCGCCCATCTAAGGCTCCTAATTCGCCGTCTAGCCAGACCTTGATAGCGTCCACGCGCTTTTTGAGTCAGGCTCT